>SCTP01000162.1 GCA_004322325.1 Gammaproteobacteria bacterium
AATAAAAAATTTAGGTTATACTAGCGCGAATTATCAAGTGGAAGAGGCTGATGGAAAATAAATCAATTCATCCTAAACAACGAGGCATCGATAAACTAGCTCGCATTCCCATCAAAATCGAGCCAACCGACACTCCTTTACGTAAACCCGATTGGATTCGGGTCCGCATTCCTGCTTCTCCTGCTGTGAGTCAGCTCAAGCAATTACTACGTGAGAACAATCTCGTCACGGTGTGCGAAGAAGCGTCTTGTCCCAATTTACCGGAATGTTTCACCCACGGGACGGCTACTTTCATGATTATGGGCGATAAGTGCACCCGCCGCTGTAGCTTCTGCGATGTAGCACACGGCCGCCCTGATCCCTTGGACCCCAATGAGCCAATTCACTTAGCGAATACGATTGCTCAAATGGGTTTACGCTATGTCGTTATCACCTCCGTTGATCGTGATGATTTACGGGATGGTGGGGCAAGTCATTTTACTGCCTGTATCCAAGCTATCCGCGCAAAAAATTCGGTGATCAAAATTGAAATTTTAGTCCCTGATTATCGCGGCAGAATGGATATCGCTTTAGATGAAACAGGTAAAGCTCTCCCTGACGTCTTCAATCACAATATCGAAACCGTGCCACGTCTTTATAAACAAGCACGTCCCGGCTCCGACTACCTGCATTCTTTGCGCTTGCTGCAAACGTTTAAACAACGTTTCCCAGCTATTCCCACGAAATCCAGTATCATGCTAGGCTTGGGTGAAACGAATGAGGAAGTCGAGCAAACATTGCACGATCTCCGGAGGCATGATGTTGACATGGTAACCTTGGGACAATACTTGCAACCGAGCCGATATCACTTGCCAGTAACACGTTATGTGACACCCGAGGAGTTTAAACGATTTGGAGAGATAGCCAAGGAACTGGGTTTTATGAATGTCGCTAGTGGTCCCCTTGTTCGCTCTTCCTATCATGCGGATAAACAAGCTGCAGGAGAAGAGGTTTTTTAATGTCGGACATTGTTAGTCCTTTACTACAATGGCTCAACGCCAATCCTGAATGGGCAGGAGTCGCCACCTTTGTGATTTCAGCGGCAGAATCCGTGGCAATTATTGGCACCGTTGTTCCTGGTTCAGTCACCATGACAGCGATCGGTACACTGGCTGGCGCCGGTATCATTCCTCTCTGGGCCACGATTATCTGGGCCATGTTAGGAGCCATCGTGGGGGATGGTATCAGTTATTGGATTGGGCATTATTTCAAAGACCGTCTACGTCGCGCCTGGCCATTTAAAAATAACCCTGGGGTATTAGAAAAAGGTGAAGTATTCGTCCATAAATACGGTGTCATGAGTGTCTTCATCGGCCGCTTTGTAGGACCGGTTCGCGCCTTGGTTCCTCTGGTAGCGGGGATGCTGGGCATGAAACCCTTGCAATTCACCATTGCCAATGTCACGTCTGCCATTGGCTGGGCCCCTGCCTACATGCTGCCGGGTATTTTATTAGGGGCTGCCTCCACCGAATTACCGCCTGATATTGCTATCCATGTCATATTAGTTCTCTTTCTTATTTTTCTTTTTATTGTTCTCTGCTTCTGGACCACTTATAAACTCCTGCAACTGATCAATCAGCAAGCAGAGCAAATCTTGATACGCTTCTGGGAGAACTTGAAAAAGTCGCGTCGTTTTCACCTTGCGACTGTCGTACTTCAGCATCACAATCCTAAACAATATTATGGTCAACTTATTCTCGCTTTTTATTTCCTACTCACCAGCCTCTCTTTTTTAGCGCTGATCACCTATGTCAAATGTGTTGGCCCCAATCACCTCCTCGTCAATGAAGTGGTATTCCATTTATTCCGCGGACTTCGCCAACCCACAGCCGATAATATGATGCTTGGCATCACCCTGCTCGGTCAGAAGGAAGTCATTCTGCCCGTGGTGGGCGCTCTTTTCTTCTGGCTTCTCATCACTCAACGCATGCGAGCGGCTTTTCATATTTTAGCGCTGGGCATTTTTGCAGCTGGCAGTATTTTCGTATTTAAAGAATTAACGCATACTCTCCGCCCGTGGGGCATTGTAAACAGCCCGGAAACGTACTCCATGCCAAGTGGTCATACAACATTGGCAACGACTATTTACATGGGCATCGCCTTCATTCTAGCCACGACTCTACCGCTTAAACGCCGCTGGTTGATTTATGTTCCCGCTACGTTTCTCGCTTTTGTTATTAGCATTTCCCGTCTTTACTTAGGCGCACATTGGTTTACGGATGTATTATCTGCCTGGCTACTGAGTGCGGCTATTCTGATGGTAGTGATTATTTCCTTCCGCCGCCAACCCGAAAAACCCATTAACTTGCTCAGCACTTCTCTTGTTTGTGGTGCTTCCCTCTTCTTAAGCTATGCTTTCTTTTACTATCATCATATTGATCAGTTAAGAGCAAATTACGCCCTTCTCAATTGGCCGATGGCTGAAATTAATTTGGAAGAATGGTGGCAAAAAGATGATGCTATTCCAGCCTCTCATGTTAGTTTATTTGGCTTTCCCTCGCAAAATATCAATATCCAATGGGCGGGTAATCTGAAACAAATTAAAGCCACCTTACTCAAATCAGGTTGGACGACACCGCCAGCTCGCGATTGGATTAGCACACTCCATCGGATGACAGACATAAAAAGTCCGGAATATTTACCGATGGTGTCGCCACAATATCTTGATAAGAAACCAGAACTCATCTTAGCCAAGCGCCCTTATGGCGGAAAGAAATTATTAGTACTACGTCTTTGGGCATCGAACCGTACCATCCACGAAACCCAGCAGCCTTTATGGGTAGGGACCATCGGTAGCGTACCTCGTTCATATAGTTGGTTGTTCCGAAAACCCAACGAATGTAATGTCACTCCTAAGATGGTATTTCAGCCGGATAAATCTACTCAATGGCAGTGGAAAATCGTTACCCTTCCCTTGTCAAATCATCATACAACGATCAATCAAAAAATATTATTAATTCGCGAGAAAAAATAGGAATTTTATATGTTAAATGCCTTCATTGAATTAGCCTTATTTACTGCCAAATCCATTATTATTGTATTATTGATTTTAATTATCCTGATTGCCTTTTTTACTTTAATTGCTAAAGGTAAAGAAAAGCTAAAAAGCAGGCTGCTCATCAAAAATCTTAATAAAAAATATGAAGAGACCACAGAAGAATTATTAACAGAAATATTACCGAAGAAACAATTTAAACAATTTCTAAAAAACAAGAAAGCTGCTCAGAAAACAGACGAAGAAAAATCGAAACGCGTATATGTCTTAAATTTTAATGGTGATATCAAAGCGTCAGCAGTCTCCACGTTGCGAGATGAAATCACAGCCATTTTAAACATCGCCACGCCAGCAGATGAAGTCGTAGTACGGGTAGAAAGTGCTGGCGGTGTTGTGAATGGTTATGGTTTAGCTGCCGCGCAGCTTATGCGTATTCGCGCGCGTCAAATTCCGTTAACGGTGACGATTGATAAAATGGCGGCCAGCGGCGGTTACATGATGGCTTGCATCGCCAACAAAATTCTGGCAGCGCCTTTTGCGATTGTAGGATCGATTGGGGTGATTGTGCAGCTGCCTAATTTTCATCAAGTGCTGAAAGATAAGCACATTGAGTTTGAACAACTCATGGCAGGGGAATATAAGCGTACCATTACACTTTTTGGTGAAAACACAGCTGACGGGCGAGAAAAATTACAACATGAAATTGAAGACATTCATCAACTATTTAAAAATCTCATTAGCACACACCGTCAGCAGCTTGATATTCAAAAGGTAGCCACTGGCGAACATTGGTTAGGTGAGCAAGCGCTCGGGTTAAAATTAATTGATGAAATTAAAACCAGCGATGATTATTTACTTGAACGTAGCAAAGAAGCCAATGTTTATGAAATTTGTTATGAAGTGAAAAAACCCTTCTTGAGTAAATTATCAGCCGCAGCGAATTTACTACAAGAAGGGATAAAAACATTACTTTTTATTCAAAGATAAAAACAAAATCATCCCTAGCAAGGTGGCACAGAATATAAAAATGCCCAAATTTAAGATAGAGTCTTGCGCCACAATCCCAACGATGGCGGAAGATAAAGCAGCGGAGCCTAATTGTAAGCATCCTAATAAGCCAGATCCATAGCCGATTGACTTGGAAGAAGCACTGATCACACCCGCTGTGCCTAAGGGAATTAAAAATCCATTACCAAAGGTTAAGATAGAAATAGCAGCAACCATGAAAACGAGAGAAGTAGTCAACAGCCCCGTCATGAATAAAAGTAATCCGCCTAAATTAAATATCATGTACCCCCAACGGATGATACGATCTAATTCGAACGAGTTTAACAACCGCTTGCCGATTAAATTTCCTGCCACATAAGTGAATGACAACGTAATGTAAAAAGTACCAATTGCTCGTTCGCCGTAACCATGGGCATGAAAAATGAAAGGCGATTGTGCGATGTAAGCAAAATAAGCAATGTAAGCTGTACAGGGCGCGGTGAGGTAAGCAAGAAATTTTTTATCGGCTAATAATTTTGGGTAACCAGAAAGCACTTTCATTAAGTGAAGTGGTTGCTGCTTATCAGCCGTTAATGTTTCAGGTAAATAGCTCACGGCTAATAGGGTGATGGCTAAGGCGAATAAGCCAACAAAAATAAAGGTAGCCTGCCATCCAAAATAATAAGCAATGAATCCACCAATGACAGGCGATATCGCTGGCGACATGCCAACGAAGGGGAAAATAGAAGAGAAGACTTTTCCTGCTTCTTTAGGCTCAAATAAATCACCGACAATCGCTCGACCAATGGCTAACCCTGAACACGCGCCAAGTGCTTGGAGAAATCTGGAAATAAGCATTTGATTGTAAGAAACAGAAAAGGCGCAAGATAAAGAAGCAGCGAGGTATAGCAGCATACCGCCGATGACTAAATTTTTTCGCCCAAATCGATCGGTCAATGGGCCGATGATGAGTTGTCCAATGGAGAGGCCAAACAGATAAATACCGAGTGTTAATTGCATAGCATGCTGGTCTTGCTTTAAGACGTTGCCAATGATGGGAAGCGCGGGAAGGTAAACATCGGAACCCACTAATCCTGCCGTACTCATCATGGTTAGTATTAAAAGCAGCAGCCACTTTCGTTGCATAATTGTATTTACATTTTGATAAGTTGTAACGGATTGGTTAAGCATATTTCTACCTTTCGTTCAGTTGATAAGTTAAAGTGAGAAAACCATTGTGCAGAAGATAAAAGCCATTGATCAATATCCATTTGACTCACTTGGCCTAAATCGGAACTATAAATTAACCGCGGAACTTCTTTTAAAACCAGGCTAAAGTCATCATCATCTTGATATCCTAATAAATAAGTTAATGCCGTTTGTTCTACCCATACAAAAGGATGTTTTGCTATTTCAATCAGCTCTTTTGCTTGCAATCCAGTCAATGGATTAGCCGGTTGATTTAAC
>SCTP01000163.1 GCA_004322325.1 Gammaproteobacteria bacterium
ACGTTATATGCTGCATTAACAGCATATAACGTAGTGGTTTTGCCTGAACCCGTCGGGCCCGTGACTAACAGAATACCGTGCGGTTTCACCACCAAGCTTTGCAATAAGGCCAACGTGGGCGCTGCCATGCCTAATTCGGCTAAATCTAAACGCGCACTTTGTTTATCCAGCAAACGCAGCACCGCTCGCTCGCCATGATTCGTCGGCATGATGGAGACACGCACATCCACTGCGCGACCGCCAATATGTAAGGTGATACGCCCATCTTGCGGCAACCGTTTTTCAGCAATATCTAATTTAGCCATGACTTTAATACGTGACACAATCAATGGCGCCAACACTCGCGGCGGCTCTAACACTTCACGCAAAATACCATCAACACGAAAACGAATCGTGACATGATTTTCAAACGTTTCAATATGCACATCTGATGCACCGTCTTTGATCGCTTCGCTCAATAAAGCATTGAGCAGGCGAATAATCGGCGCATCATCTTGCTTGTCCAGCAAATCTTCTGCTCGAGGCAATTCTTGCATGAGATCTGACAAATTAAATGCTTCACCCAAATTCTCTGCCATTTGCATCGCGACAGTGGAATTCGTCTCATACGTCTTCACCAGCTGTTGATTAAATACGTCATCACTCACCCACTCTAGTTTCAACGGCAATTGTAAATGCCGACGCATTTCTGCTAACACCTTAAGCGATGGCGTTTGATGATAAATCACCTTTACGGCAGACTCATCTTGATCCACCACTAACACACCATAACGCTTTGCATAAGCAAATCGTAATGCGTTCATTCGTCTGATGACCCTTCAAAAGGAGTAGGTAAATCTTTCGTATTTTTCCAAGGTGGTAGTAACGTCTTGGCTGGTTTATCGCCGATGACCGCTAACTCATCACGGAAATTAGTTTGCGCATTACGCATCGCTTCGTATTTCGTCTGCGTAATCGTCATTGAATCATCACCGCTATGGACAATAATCGGCTTGATAAACACGACCAGATTTTTCTTTTGCTGACTCGTCGTCTTTTGAATAAACAAAGGACCAATGAAAGGAACACTGCTTAAAATCGGCACTTTGTTGACGTTTTCATTATTCGCGTTACTAATCAATCCACCTAAGACTAATACATCCTCACTATTAATGATCACGGAATTGGTAATCTTGCTAGTATTAATCAACGGCGTTAATCCCGGATTTTGTGGGTTTTGTAACGTATCATTTTTTAAATTTAATTTCAGTCGAACGGAAGTACCTAAGTTAATTTGCGGTGTCACCTCTAATCGCAATGTAACGCTTTTATAATCATTTGTCGTAAAAGGGGTGACCGTGTTCACACCGCCTGTTGTAGCATATTGACCAGTTTGTGTCGGCACCATTTGTCCAATTTCAATGCTGGCTTTTTGATTGTCCAACACCATGATCGAAGGCGTTGAAAGAATATCCACCCCATTTTGATTACGTAACACGCTTAATATTGCTTGGAGTTGCACACTCGGCATAATCCCTACCACCCCTGCACCAAAACTAGGAAACGAGGTAGGCGTACCTGTCACGGCGGGCTGGACATCGCCGCTGGGTGTGACACTGCCCCATTGAATGCCTAAGCTGGTTAAATCACCTTCATCTATTTCGGCAATAATCGCTTCCACCATCACTTCAGCAGGCCGGATATCGAGTTTCGCAATGACCGCCTTGAGTGCCTGCATTAATGAAGGTGGTGCGGTAATGATGATGGCATTCGTATTAGGCTCGGCTTGAATATTGGTGGAATTCGCTTCTTTAGAGGCGGGCGAAGAGGCAGAGGCAACATTACCAAGTGTTGTATTAGCGGGTGCTGCTGACATCTCCGTTTCTTTCCCTGCGATATTTTGGGCAATCTTGCCTAATAACGGTGCAAATGTTTTTGCTTCCAAATAACGCAAATAAACTACTTCGGTGTTTCCAGCGGGTGTCGCCGCCGGTGCATCTAATTGCGAGATCAATACGCGCATTCGTAAACGCATCGCTTTCGGGCCACTCAGTAAAATACTATTGCTACGCTCATCCACCGCAATGGAAACAGCAGCCGTTTCACCTGCTGCCCGTGCCGAAGCCTGGAGGTTATTTAACACGGTCACCACTTGCGTCGCAGAAGCGTGATGCAAGGGGATCATTTGGATGCCGCCATTGGATGCTCTATCCACATCTTGAATAATCGCAACAATCCGCTCTAAATTAGACGCTCTTCCTAGCAGAATCAATACGTTTCCTGGCGCATAAGCGGCGATATTACCCCACTGCGGTAACAGAGGACGTAGCACGGGAATGAGTTGCGCCGCAGATACATTCGTCAGCGGAATCACGCGAATCACCACTTCATCCCCTCTTCCAGGTGATTCATTCGTTGCAATTTTGGTAGCCTGCTCACTACTTTCCATATTGGGCACAATTTTAATGACATTACCACTCGGCACCGCGGAATACCCCAACATGCCCAGTACGGAAAGAAACACTTGATACACTTCACCTTGACGTAAAGGCTTGCTCGAAATCAACGTAATCTTGCCGTTAACGCGCGGATCGACGATAAAATTCTTACCCGTTTCCTGAGACACTTCATTAATCACACTTAAAATATCGGCATCTTGTAAATTCCATAAACGAGCGGCTGGTTTAGGTGCAGGAACAGGGGTAACAGGCGGGGTTTCAGCAAAACAAAGCGTTGTCCAAAATAATAATGCGCTGATCAATACAGAAAATTTCATATCACTCTCAGCTCAGAAAAATGGCAAAAATCACCATGAGCTGTTTTTTACAACCCATGGTGATTTGGTATGAAAGACGCTGACTCTTACTGTTGGGGTTGAGTCGTTGTTGTAGAAGCATTGCTGTCAGTCGATGCTGGAGCGGGAGCAGCAGTCGTCGCATCTGTGCTGGTGGTATCGCTCGGAGCAGCGGCGGCTGGCGCAGTTGCATCTGTACTGCCAGTATTATCGGTTGAAGCTGGCGGAGTAGGAGTATCAGAAGGTGCTGGTTGCATGTTGTTATCAGCTGGTGCAGTAGCGGATTGACTTGCATCCGGCGCTGTGGTTGGCGGCGTTGCACTGCTATTGTCTGCTGTTTGTGCAGGAGCTGGCGTTGCCGTCGCTTGAGTCTGATCCGTTGGCGCAGCAGGCGCGGTTATATTGGTTTGGCTAGCGGTGTCTTCGGTAGCTGGTTTGCTTTCTTCGCCCTTCGAGCAAGCAGTGATCCCAGCAACACATAATGCCACGAGGGCAGCAGTCAGAATTTTGTTACGCATAATCAATTTTTCCTTATGGAGTTACGCAAAACTGTTATCTTATATGAATTTATGACAGGTGCAAAGAGCAGCTCGCTCACCTTTTTACAGGCCGAAAAGGATATACTTGAATAAGGTGGAGTTTTTTCGCCGGTAAAGGGCTAACCTCATGATTTCACTACCAGGTTACTTGATTACTGAAAAACTCTCGGAAGGAACGGATTCGTTTATTTATCGCGCTTATCGAGAATCTAACCAAGAGCGCGTGATGATTAAGATATCAAAAAATGAACATCCCTCGCCGGAAGAAATCGCCCGCTTCAAGCATGAGAGTGATTTATTGCAAAGCCTAGGCGGAAGCGGGACGGTGGCAGTAAAAGCGCTTGAGACAGATGGGAATCAATTATTTCTTATTACTGAAGAATTTGGCACGGGATCATTACAACAAATTTTATTGCAACGTAATTTAACGGTAGAAGAATTTCTTCTCATGGCACTGCGTATTACGGAAGCATTAGAAAAACTGCATCAACATACCATTATTCACAAAGACATCAACCCTACCAATATTCTCTGGGATGAAGCCACCTCGCAAGCAAAAATTATTGATTTCGGTGCAGCGACGACTTTATCGCGAGAAGTGGCAGAAATCAGTAATCCTCATTTAATGCAAGGCGGCACGCTTTACTATATTTCCCCAGAGCAAACCGGACGCATGAATCGCGGAATGGATTATCGCACGGATTATTATTCCCTGGGCGTCACTTTCTATCAAATGGTAACCGGTGTTTTACCTTTTACGTCAGATGATTTAGGAGAATTAATTCATGCGCACATTGCGAAAATGCCCACACCACCGCAGGAAGTAAATACCGCCATTCCACCAATTATTTCTGATATCATCATGAAGCTGCTGGCGAAAACAGTGGAAGAACGTTACCAAAGCACTTACGGATTAAAAGCGGATTTACGCCAATGCCTGGAGCAATTACAACAAACAGACACAATAAACCCATTTCCTCTCGGCTTAAAAGATGTGTCCTCACGCTTTCAATTATCAGAAAAATTATATGGTCGCGAGAAAGAATTAAAATTATTGTTTGATGCCTGTTATCGCGCCAGCCAAGGTCCTGCTGAACTCATGTTAGTAACGGGTTATCCTGGTATTGGTAAATCCGCTCTCGTGCACGAACTTTATAAACCTTTATTAGAAAAAAAAGGCTATTTTATTGCGGGAAAATTTGATCCATTTAAACGCAATATCCCTTACACCGCTTTAGCACAAGCGATAGATGCTATGGTAAAGCAAATGTTATTGGAAAACGAATTGCAGATTAGCTTGTGGCGTGATCGCATCCAAAAAGCAGTGGAATCTAACGGCCAAGTTGCCATTGAAATTGTACCACTCCTAACCGAGATTATCGGCGAACAACCGCCTGTACCCGCTTTAGGATCGAGTGAAACACAACATCGTTTTCATTTAGTCTTTCAGCGACTGATTCAAGCGCTGGCGACTCCTGAACATCCTCTTGTGATTTTTTTAGATGATTGTCAATGGGCAGATATCCCTTCGATTCAATTACTAGAAATGTTGTTATCACATCCTGAAAGCCATCATTTTTTAATCCTTTTGACGTATCGTGAAAATGAAGTCGATGCAAACCATATTTTGACGTTAGCTTTAAATAAACTCAAAAAAATAGGCTTAATGATTGAACCGATGGTGTTACA
>SCTP01000164.1 GCA_004322325.1 Gammaproteobacteria bacterium
CCATAATATCCGTAATGGAGCAAGCGTCGGGATCGCGTGTTATCCAGCATCAGCAAAAACACAAGAAGATTTAATATTGAATGCAGATGTGGCGATGTACCATGCAAAAGCTTCGGGACGAAATAATTATCAACATTTTACTGATGAGCTGAATGAACGATACAAAAAACAACTTAACTTAGAGCATGCTCTCAAATTTGCCTTAGAAAAAAAAGAACTATTTTTAACATACCAGCCTATTTATGATTTAAAAACAAGAAATATTATTGGCATTGAAACATTATTGTGCTGGGATCATCCTAAATTTGGTTTGGTGTCGCCGAACATTTTTATTCCTATTGCAGAAGAAACTGGATTAATCATTGATATTGGTAATTGGATCTTACGTACCGCTTGCCATCAAGCCTCTTTGTGGCCATTAGACAAAATTAAGAATTTTAAATTTGCGATTAACATATCATCACGCCAATTACTCCGTGAAAATTTCGTACAACAACTCATCACCATATTAAATGATACCGGGATGTCACCTTCTCTTTTAGAAATAGAGTTAACTGAAACCGTGATGATGACTTATACGACAGGCTCTTTTAAAGAAGAAATTATGAAGATACACGACTTGGGAATTAATATTTCTATCGATGATTTTGGCACGGGCTATTCTTCTTTAACTCGTCTTAAACATTTACCAGTGAATACATTGAAAATTGAGAAATCATTTATTCAGGAAGCGGTAATTAATCCAAATAGTGGAATTATTGTTAGTTGTTTGATCGCCCTCGGTAAGAATTTAGGATTGAATGTCATTGCAGAAGGAATAGAAAATGAAGAGCAACTTAAATTTTTGACTGCAAAAGGATGCCCACAAGGCCAAGGATTTTATTTAAGTAAACCATTAAGTGTAGATCGTATGGAAAAACTTTTAAAACTACAAGTTAAATCAAAATCGGAGAAGGAATCTCCAGTATGAATAATCCGTCCGATAAACGTATAGTAGAGGTTTTATCTTTTTTATTACAAAAAGTACGTATTTGTGCTGAATTAAAATATGTTACAAAAGTATTGCGTTTGGCTCAGCTTGAGCCTGTTCCAGGCAGTGCAACTTATCTGGCAGGATTATTAAACCTGGCGGGTGAAAGTACACCTGTTATTGATTTGGCATTATACTTGGGGTTGCAGCGATGTGAAGATTATTCGTTGGAAACTCCTATCTTAATATGCAGTAATGAGCAGCAGAAAATTGGTATGATCGTCGATAATATTATCGGCTTAACCAGCATGGAAGAATATACGCTGCAAATGCAGGATGAATTTAATCGTGCCGATTCACCTTTTATTGCCGTGGTGAAGATTAAGAATGAATTAACTTTGTTAATAAATATGAATCGTATTTTAGAAACGAATGTAATGGCAGAAAAAACGCGTTTGGCTTTAAACCAGGACTTAATCCAAATGGCGAAAATAAAACATGACTAAAAATGTCCAAAAAATGATGATGGAAAATCTTATAAAAGAAAATGAACCTTCTTTTATCAAGTTGGTACAGGATCGTTTAGGTATTGTGATTCATTCCCATCAAACTTACGAATTGCATAAAACTATATTAGATGCTTGCCATAAATTTAACCTTCAACCACCAAATTACCTTGAAGTGCTAAAAAAATGTCCCGATCGATCCCCTTTATTAGACCATTTGGTGGCAGGTATCACAGTAGGAGAAACCTATTTTTTTCGTGATAAAAAACAAGTGTCTTTACTACGAGATATATTATTACCAAGCATTGTCACGAGAAAGCGTCGAACAAATGATTTGTCCTTACGCATCTGGAGCGCAGGCTGTGCAACCGGAGAAGAAATTTATACGATTGCAATGTTACTTTATGAAATGTTAGTGGATATTGATCATTGGACATTAAGTATTTTAGGCACTGATATTAATCCAATTGCTTTACATAAAGCTGTATTGGGGATATATGGTGAATGGTCAATGCGTTCCATTCCGGATTATTTTAGGCAGCGTTATTTTTCTAAAGAAAGTAATTACTATACCTTGGCTTCAAAAGTACGTGATTCAGTTAAATTTGATTACCTTAACTTAAATGATGATACCTACCCTTCTATTTTTAATGGCACTAATGCTCAAGATTTAATTTTATGTCGTAATGTATTAATTTATTTTGATAATCAGCGTATTGCTGAACTAATGAGAAAATTTGAAGCAAGTTTAGTGCCAGAGGGCTATCTTTTGTTAGGTGCATCCGATCCGATTGATATTAAATCGACAAACCTTATTTTTCATCATAAACAAGGGATTTTATTCTCTCGTTCTCCACAGGAACAACAACCATATAAAAATGAAAGAATCAAGAAAGTAATAATGATGCCTCCACAAAAGAAAAAATTAATTGTTTTAACGAAACCATTCATAAGTGCTCCAAAAAAATCTGCTTCTACGCTTACTGAAGAAGCAACGGTGTTAGCTAATCAAGGAAAATTAACGGAAGCGCTCTCACTCTTAAAAGAAAGTTTAAGTTTAGATCCAACGAATAAATATAGCTATTTTACTTATGCACTCACTTTAGCTGAGCTTAACCAATTTAGTAAAGCTGAAGCTGCACTTAAAAAAACATTATTTCTTGATCATCAATTTGTGGTAGGTCATTATCAACTCGGTTTGCTGCTCTTGAAAGAAAAACGGCGTGAAGCAGGATTGCGATGTCTTCGAAATGCTTTAGCGATTGCTAAAATGAAAGATCCTGAGGAAAAAGTTCAGGGATCAAATGACGTATCCTATGGAAGATTTGCTGAAATATTAGCCTATGAAATAGATATTTACGCTACTACAGCAGAAGGAGGTTATGTTAATGAACAATCCGATAAACAAAAAGTGTAGAAACAATTTAATTCAATATGCTGTTGATTTTATGCCAAAAAATTTAGATGATCAACGGATATTGCAAGAGCGTGCTGAGCATGTTTCTAAAGAAAAAGTAAAGAAAATGGTAGCTGAAAATTTGGTTACTTATGTGCGATTTAAATTAGGCGATCATGAATATTATGGGATCCCCTATCACGTTACTAAGGAAGTCATGCATAAGGGGACGCTCACTAGAATTCCTAGTGTGCCTGATTTCATTGCTGGTGTCATTAATCGACGTGGTATGATTTTAACTATTATTGATTTAAAAAAATTCTTTCATCTTCCCGTTTCTGATCAGACTAAAAATGAATATATTATTACCGTTATTTGTAACGCTATGACCGTGGGAATATTAGTAGATAATATAGTGGGTAGCGATGCTTATGATCCTACACTGATTGATACACCATTATCTTCCGCCGGTACTATTAAAGCAGATTATGTTCTAGGATTGCATAATGGCATAACAACCATTATTAATGTTAAAACAGTTTTATCAGAATTAGCCTTGCAATTAGGAGGAAAATAATTCATGGGACTAGATCCTGAGTTATTAAAGCAATTAATTCAGACTTTTAAGGCTGAATTAGAAGAGCAAACCCAAATAATTACCAATGGATTATTAGAGCTAGAAAAAGGTATTGGAAAAAAAGAAGATCGTGAAAAAACAATTACCGCTATTTTTCGAGCGGCGCATAATATAAAAGGATCATCACGCAGTTTGGGTATCCACCATGTTGGTAATATTGCTCATAATATTGAATCTTTATTTTCTTCTATTCAAAAAAAAGAAATGGATGTTCAGCCGCCATTAATTGATTTATGTCTTGAAGCGGTTGATAAGATGCAATCGGCCATGGAGTCATTCCTCAAACAAACACCACTGGATTTTGATATCGATGATTTAATCATGAGATTGAATCAAGGACAGCAAGGTGAGAAGGTAAAAAAACCAGAATCGCCAAAAGTGCAAGAACATCCCATTGAGCAACCTCGTGAGGAATTGAAAAGCCAACAAAATAGTATTCGTGTGTCCATTGATAATATTGACCATATTTCTTCTTTGATGGAAGAAATGCAAGTGAACAAAATTGCCATTGACGATCATTATACTGAATTAGCTAAATTGCTCATCAAAATAAAGCAATTTCAGGATGTTTGGAAGCAGATTTTATATTTTAT
>SCTP01000165.1 GCA_004322325.1 Gammaproteobacteria bacterium
TGGTTCGAGCTAAGCGCTAAAAAAAACCATGCTGAAGCAAAAGCCTATTTAGCTGATTTTTATTATAAGGGCGAGATCGTCTCGAAGAATTTGGAGAAAACAGCTCAATTATTAAAAGAATCTGCTTTAGCAAATTGCCAACTTGCTGTTGATCGTCTCATCTCATTCGCTAATCAAGACATTGCGTTAGATAAAGAAGATCTTTATGCCTTACCTTACTTTCAAGCAGCCGCCGCTGGGCTATGCCAAAACCGTCAACAAGCGCAAGCCTGGTATGAACAAGCCATTGCTCATGGCCATCCAAAGAGTAAATGGTGTATAGAATTAGCCAAGCTTTATATTCAAGATTGGAAGGATCAATGGTTAAGCAATTCTTCTACTTCTAAGACACTTCCCTCTACCTATCCCTACATTCTTAATCTACTTCGACAAGCTCGAATGGCTAACCACTCGCAAGTATTCACTACTTATCAGGAAGTGATGGAGCTAGTGAGAATAGCGGCTAACCATGATGACCAGCGTGCGATGTATGATTATGGTGCATTTTGTTGGGAATCTGCTGCCTACCTAGAAGGACTTTCATGGCTAATAAAAGCAGCAAAAAATTGCCCTGAATTAATCAAGCCCGATGTCGATGCTGAAACTATTATTCATTTGGCTAAAGCAGATGTGGCTACCGCTACAATACTTTTGCCTTCTGCTTACGGCAAATTAATTGGTTATAAAACACGCTATGAATTGATAAAGCAGTATAAAAACAATCCTGATTTCATCAAAGCTATCGTACGCATCCCTAAAAACGAAACTTACGGCCCTGGTCAGACGGTTTTAACTGATACAATGAGACAGAAAACGCATCGCTTCTTTTCGCCAGCAACGAAACTTCTTAAATTACCACAAGTTTCTTCACAATTAGCGGAAGATGCTTTCCAGGATAAAAAAGAGATTATTCTCAATTGGTTTACCGCGACGATTAAACGACTTCATCTTAAAGAAGAATCGGGTAAGAAAATTCAAGCTCTTGAAGAAGCACAGACACATCTTATTCAGCACGTCAACACATTGGAAGAGTTGCAAGAATTTATAGATAATCTGTTAAAAATGAAAAGTACCACGGAAAAGCAATTGCTAAAATTACAAGCATTTGTTTATAACAAAACACCTAAATTTATTTTCGAGGGTCAAGAAATAAAATTAAAACCATCACTTTGATCGTATTGAGGTCGCCGCCATGATAACAATTGATGACGCCATACATAGCGATTGATACCATTCCATAAGGCATTGGTGAGTTTGATTTGATAGACAGGGTTTGATAACCGCTTTTCTTCACGAGGGTTAGAAATAAATCCGGTTTCAACTAAAATAGAGGGAATATCCGGTGATTTTAATACCACAAACGGTGCTTGCTCGACTTTTTTATAATGCAACACGGTAATCACATCCAATGCCTCTAACACGTGGGTCCCCGCACGAATACTGGCTTGAATGCTGGCTGTTTGAGCTAAATCAATTAATACAGAACGTAGCATAGCGCTTTGATCGGGCAATGAATCAAACGCAAGGGCGCCTAATTCTGAATAGTTTTCACGTTGTGATAACCAACGTGCTGCTTCACTCGTCGCCCCGCGCTGCGATAAAGCATAAACAGATGCACCGACTGCCTGATCATCAAAATAAGCATCCGCATGAATGGCAATGAATAAATCAGCATGATATTGACGCGCGATACGTAAACGCTGACGCAGCGAGATAAAATAATCGCCCTTGCGGGTGAGAATGGCACGCATGCGCGGGGTTTGATTGATTTTCTTGGCCAGTTGTTTTGCGATTGCTAAGACAACGTCTTTCTCTTTCGCCCCGTTGATACCCCGCGCTCCTGAATCTTTACCTCCATGACCCGGGTCGATGACGACGGTGAAAGGAGCAGAAAAGCGCTTTTTTGTTGTCATCATCTCATCGAGAGATTGTAAGAGTACATCATGATTAAAGATAGGCAGCGCGGCAAAAGCCCTGTTGAACAGAAAAAGCAAAAACAACGTTACAACAATACGTTGCATATCATTTCATATCCGTGGAAACAGGCTCTAATGAAATCACAAGTTTCTGACCTATTGCAGCGGCCGCTCGCTCAAGTTGCCGTAAGTTTGGCCAATGATGCGGATTCTCTAATCGAGCAATGGCTGGCCACGAAGTATTAAGTGCACGGGCAATTTCTGCTGTTGTATGTTCCCCTTTAGCCCAACGCATTAACAAAGCTGCCTGTGCTCTTGCCGAGGGTGCGATTTGTTTGGCATTCTTACGACGAGAAGGCATGGGTATCTCCACCCCCTCATCCATTCTACCTTCTAACGTTAACGTTAAAACTTCAGAAGCATTAAAAAACGCTTCTTCTAGTGTCTCGCCCTCCGTAATAGCCTCAGATAAGTCAGGAAAGCTAACCGTATAGCGCTTTTCTGCTCGGTCATATTCAAAAATAGCAGGATATAATACATTCATTTTAATTTAACCCCCGTTTGTTTCTCTATTGCTGCTAACAAACCCTTACCCACATCACGCTTACCATGGACGGGGACTGTTGTCCTCATACTACCTTTCCCCATTCGATGATGACTACCTCCTACCCTCAACACCTTCCAGCCATGATGCTCTAATATTTTTATGATTTCTTTTCCTGTCATACTCTTCTTATTATATCACAAAAGATATACCTAATTAGGTTACTATTTTCCCTTATAAAAGGGACCCTAAAATCGCTCTCCCTCGCTCTGACGCTGCCTCTATCCGCATTTTTCTTCCTGTCTCCATCACCTCAATATAACAATCCAAATCCGCCACCGGCAACAAAGGCATCCCCTTCTCCGCCCATTCGATCAGGCAAATCGAGGACGGGAAAAAATATTCGTGTATGCCAATATGCTCTAATTCTTGCGCATCACGTAAACGATAAAAATCAAAATGAAAGATAGGTCGCCCCGCTATGTCATAAGGCTCAACTAAAGTATACGTCGGACTTTTGACTTTATGCTGAAACCCTAATCCGCGTAAAAATCCGCGTGTAAACGTCGTTTTACCGGCTCCTAAAGGCCCATGTAAAAATAAAATCGCGCCATCTGGAATAGCTTTCGCGATTTGCGCTGCAAATTGGAGCACCTCTTCTTCTGTAGCAAGATATTTTATCAGTGACATGATTAAGTTTGACTCGTGTAATTTGCTAAGCGGCGTAAGTAAGGCATTAAGTCCATCGCTATCATCCCACGTTCTCCGTCTTTGGCGGCTAAATCGCCTGCCATCGCGTGCATACATACGCCGAGTTTGGCTGCGTCACCCAGCGGAATACCTTGGGCAATTAAACCACCTATCACACCGCTTAATACATCACCCATGCCAGCAGAAGCCATACCCGGGTTGCCTTTATCGCATAAGGCAGGTGGGGTATGGGATGATAAAATAAGACTGCCCGCCCCTTTTAGAACGACTACCCCACCGTAACGTTGATGAATAGCTTTGATTACCGCCAGACGATCTTGTTGAATCGTGGGGGAGGATTCATTTAATAATCGACCTGCTTCCCCAGGGTGAGGCGTTAATACCCAATTCTCTTTCAACTGCGGCTGCTTCGCTAATAAATTTAATCCGTCCGCATCAACCACCAATGGTAATTCTTGTTTACACGCATGCGCCCATAAAGCAGATGACCATTCCGTTTGACCTAATCCAGGACCAACGACAATTACATTCGCTCGCGCAATCAGCGGCGCCAGTTCATCCGGTGTGTTGACACCATAACACATCAATTCAGGCCGATCGATATTCAGCACCGCCGCATGGCCAGGATGCGTGGCGATGCTGACTAAACCCGCTCCCACACGCAAAGCTGCTTCGGCTGCCATGCGAGCTGCGCCAGAAAAACCTAGCAAGCCGCCAATGATTAAGACATGACCCGATAAGCCTTTATGCCAATCACGTGTGCGAGGATGAAGATAATCAGCATACGAGCTGAGGGTAACTTTTTCTGCGACAGGTTCGACATACGAAAATAATTCGGCAGGCAATTGTAAATCATGACACACTAATTCACCGGTATAAGCAATGCCATTGCCCGTCAGCAATCCTAATTTCAACCCAATAAATGTGATCGTGGCCGCCGCATGCGGCGCTGCACCTAATACTTGTCCTGTATCAGCATGAATGCCAGAAGGAATATCGATGGCAAAAATAGGAGCACGTGTACGTTGCATTTTTTTGATGGCAGCGACCACTTCATCGCGCAGGTTATCTTGCAAGCCTGTGCCACAAATGGCGTCGACAATAATGTCTGGATGCTCTAAGTTCATTTTTTCTTGGAAAGGACTCATGGGAATCTGGGCGTTACAACACGCATCAAAGGCTTCTTTTGCAGCCTCTTTCAACTTTTCCGGATCGCCTACCTGGCAAATCATCACCTTCAAACCACGTTCATGCGCATGATGCGCCAAGACATAGCCATCACCCCCATTGTTACCACTGCCACAAAACACCACGATGCTATGAGCATTCGGCCAACGACGTGATAAAAAATCAAAGGCCGCTTTGCCGGCACGTTGCATCATCACTTGCTCGGTGATACCGAAGCGCTCTTGCGCCAGCCGCTCTAATTCGCGGATTTGTTGGGTTTGGTAGATGGCGGTTTTGATGGACTGCATGCAAGCTCCCGCATACTCAAGTAGGTGAATAACAGTAAAATACCGATAATCACACTTAATGATACTAACACCGAAACATGGACCCAAGGCTCAATCAGCATTTTGCTGCCAACAAAAATCAGAATCAAGGCAATACCATATTTGAGTAAATGGAAACGGGTTACCATCCCTGCCAAGAGGAAGTAGAGTGCTCGTAGACCTAAGATAGCGAAAATATTGGAACTCCAGACAATGAAAGGATCCATCGTGACAGCAAAAATAGCCGGGATACTATCAAAAGCAAACACGATATCGCTGATTTCAATAAAAACTAACGCAAGAAATAAGCCTGTGGCATAAAGTTTAGCGTCTTTGCGAATAAAGAAATGATTGCCATGGATTTCATGGGTGATGCGCATGAATCGTTTCATGAAGTGAATAAGAGAGGTTTCCGTTAAATCTTTTTCTTTTTCATGCATTAACCCCATCTTGAGACCCGTTAAGACGAGAAAAGCCCCCATCAGATATAACATCCAATGGAAATGCGTGACGAGCCAAGTACCGCCTAAAATTAAGAGTAAACGCAGGATAATAGCACTCCATATCCCAATCGAAAAAATGCGCTGCTGATAGGCAGCTGGGATACGAAATTGATGAAATATCATATAAAACGCAAATAAGTTATCAATCGATAAGGATTTTTCGATTAAATAACCCGCAAAAAATTCTAATGCTTTTTGCGGATTGAAAAACCAAATGAGTACATTAAAAATAAGCGCTGTACCAATCCATATCAGCGTCCAGCAAAGAGCGGTGCGCATAGAAGGCGCGTCTGTACGAGAGGAACGATGGAGTACAAATGTATCCAGACTGAGCGCGATGATCAGGAAAAGGGAGAAACCTATCCATACCCCTATGTTTGTTACGTCATGCATGGCGTTAATTCTTATATGACACTATCAATACCAAAACTTACCATGAGTGCGCCAAATAGCAAGAGGAGTGCCAACAAAAATTTGCCGCCAGGAACGCGGTAACTCTGTTTGGCAATCTTGCGATGATATCGTCCGCTCCACACCATGAGCGGTGGCATGAGGACCATGAGGATAAAGCAGGCCAGGCCAGCATAACTGAGGGCACGGATGAAAGCATCGGGGTAAAATACGACAACCCCGACGGGGGGTAAAAAAGTGGCGGCATAAACAATCAGGCTACCTTTACCTTGCTTGTGAATGCGAAAACCGTCGGATAAAAAGTCGGATAAGCATAAAGAGACGCTTAAGAAAGAAGTCGCCACACAAATAGAGGTGAAAAATTTCACTAACACTGAGACCGTCTTATTTTGCATGTGGGAACTCACAGCAGAGACGAGGTCACTGTTGGAAGTGGAGGAATGTAACATGCTTTTTAAGCCTAACGTTCCATCTAATGGCAGCACACCCATAATCACCATGTCCCATGCAATATAGCAAATCAAGGGGATGAAAGTGCCGATAAAGATGGCTTTGCGTAAGGAAGAGACATCATTATTAAAATAAGTTCGCAAGCTGGGAATAATCAACAAACAAGCAAACGCGACAATGGTCACGCTTAAGCTTGTCATGGAGGTGATATTTTTGACTTCGCCAGCCGCAAGGTTCGTTTCTGAAACAAAAGGGGTGATGAGAACGACTAAGAGTACCAACGCGCCAAGTTTTCCTATCATCAACCCGCGGTTAACGTAATCCACCGAGCGAATGCCACAATAAACGATTAATCCAAAGAGCACGGTAAATAAAACCGCCGCGGCGGGTGGAGAAATCGTCACTCCGCGCAGGGAAAGCAGGTAATGTAATAAATCCCCTCCACCGGCGATATAGGCTGATACCACGGAATAAAGGAGAAGTAAGTAAGTCATCCACGCGATGGCCTGACCTGGCTTACCAAGGGTCGCACCCGCCATTGAAATGAGGTTGGTATTAGGTGGCAGCCATAAATTAACTTCGAGAAAGAGAAAAGCACATGCTGTCATGACCACCCAACAACTCACGAGTAAGGCGAGAGAGCCCCAAAAACCAATTTGAGCTGTCGCAATCGGCAATGCCAGCATGCCCGCACCAATCGTGGTGCCAACAATCAATAAAATGCCACCTAATAGCTTAGAGTTCATTTTAGCCCTAACACGATCATCAAAACGGAGAATAATACCATAAAAGCTAATAGCGCCTTACCACCAGCGACTTGGTAACCGTTGGCGATCTTTTTATGGTAGCGACCTTTCCATGCCATCCAGGCGGGTAATAAGATCAATAAAATGATGGAGTAAACACCACCATACGCAAGGGCTTGCACAAACATATTCGGGAAAAATAATACAATCCCCAAGGGTGGCAGGAAGGTGAGAAGATGAATAAACAAGCTGCTCACGCCTTTTTTCTCCACTTGCAAGCCATCCGCCCAGAAATCCGCTAAGCATAAGGCAACGCCTAGGAAAGAAGTGATGACACAAATGGAGGTAAATAGCTTCAAGAAGAATGTCACCGAATTTTTAGCCACAGCACCGCTTAAGCTATTCACTAAATCGCTGGTGGAACTATCCGGCTGCAACGAGATAATACCCATGATCACCGCATCCCAAGCGATGTAGCATACCAAGGGAATCAAGCCGCCAATGATGATCGCTGTACGCAGCTTTCTAACATTGCCGCCAAAGTAAATGCGCAGACTGGGCACGATGGTGGCATAGCCAAAGGAACAAATGGTGACGGTGATAGCGGTGATTGAGGTTAATTCGTTCATGTTACCCATGCTTAATTTATCGAGAGAAATAAACGGCATGAGCAAGGCGACCAGTAGTACATATCCACCCAATTTAACAAACATTAAACCCCGATTAACATAATCCACCGAACGAATGCCAAAATAAACGACTGTGCCAAATAAAATGGTAAACAGAAAAGAAGCTTCCCATGGTTTAAGCGTGATGCCGCTCGCCACCAATAAGTTATGCAATAAATCGCTGCCACCGGCGATATAAGCACAGAGCAATGAATAAAGTAATAACAAGAAAGTCACCCAGGCGATGAGCTGACCAATTGGACCAATGGTGACTTTGGCCATGGAAATCAGATTGCTGCTTTGCGGTAGCCAGAGATTCACTTCTAATAATAAAAGTGCGCCGGCTGTCATGACAAACCAGCAAGCAAATAATAAAAGTAATGAACCTGTAAAACCCAGTTGCGCGGTGGCAATGGGTAAGCCGAGCATGCCAGCACCAATTGACGTGCCAACGATGAGTAGAATACTGCCTAATAATTTGAAATCCATCTTAATCTCCAGTGAAGTTTGATTGTTTACCTATTTAAAAACTATATAAATTGTGAGAAGGAATATTAGTTACGCCAACCGGCGTAAAAATAAAAACTATAGGTAAAAGAACCACTTGCGCCTGCTGGAGACGACGAAGAAAACGCGATGTGATGTAAGTGGCTTTGGCGCATTCGTAATAATCAGCTATAATTTTGAGTCCATCATCTTAGCGAAAGCAAATGACGCTTGTCAATCAGATAAAACAATGGGGAATTGAGCTGGGTTTTCAGCAGATAGGGATTACCGATACCGATCTTTCTCGTTATGAGGAACGATTTTTA
This sequence comes from Gammaproteobacteria bacterium, assembly GCA_004322325.1. GTDB lineage: Bacteria > Pseudomonadota > Gammaproteobacteria > DSM-16500 > DSM-16500 > Aquicella. Next base: position 8,294 of record SCTP01000165.1, read on the forward strand.
CTGTGGCTATCGCAAGGCTTCCACGGCGAGATGGATTATATGCAACGGCACGGCACCAAACGTTCGCGGCCAGCAGAATTAATCCCCGGTACGATACGCATTATTTCAGCACGCCTGGATTATTTACCGCCTGATACGTTGGCGATGAAAGTGTTAAACGATCCAAAGCAAGGTTATATTTCACGTTATGCGTTAGGGCGTGATTATCATAAGCTGATGCGTAAACGTTTGACGGCTTTAGCGGAAAAAATTCAGACGGTGGTGCAACCATTTGGTTATCGTGCGTTTTGTGATAGTGCACCGGTGTTGGAAAAATCGATCGCAGAGAAAGCAGGATTAGGCTTTATTGGTAAGCATACGAATGTGATTAATACCAAAGCAGGATCATGGTTTTTTCTCGGCGAAATTTATACGGATTTACCTTTGCCGATTGATGCGCCGCAAGAAAAAAGTCATTGCGGTTCGTGTCATGCGTGTATGGATATTTGTCCGACACAAGCGATTATCGGCCCGTATCAACTTGATGCGCGGCGTTGTATTTCTTATTTAACCATTGAATTGCGTGGTGCGATTCCAGTTGAATTACGTCCATTAATTGGCAATCGCATTTATGGATGTGATGATTGTCAATTAGTGTGTCCGTGGAATAAATTTGCAAAACCAACGCAGGAAAAAGAATTTCATCCGCGACATCATTTGCATACGCCGCAATTGCTGGATTTATTCGCGTGGACAGAAGAAGAATTTTTACGGAAGACAGAAGGATCAGCGATTCGACGCATTGGGTATGACTGTTGGTTGCGTAATATCGCCGTGGCGTTGGGGAATGCACCGTATGATGCGGCGATTGTTCACGCCTTGCAAAAGCGGTTGCAGCATCCGTCGGTGATGGTGAGAGAGCATGTGGAATGGGCGTTGGGGCAGCAAAAATATTAAAAACTAGACCAGCTGCTGGATTATCTCGATAAAAAAATCCTTAGACCACAAGTCAACAACTTGTTTATCCTTTATAAAAGGCAGTATATCAAGTTTAGCATTTTCAAAATCAGTTTGATTAATTTTAGCGATTAATAATTTTAACAAATCATCTCTTCTAAGTTTATTCTTACTCCATGCTTCACTTTGAATCAAACGATCACGCAAGTGATCTAAATTAACAGAGACATTTCGCGCGATATACCACACAAGATCATACCAATCACGACCTTTTACTCGCTTTTGCCATGGCCTACAAAGTATAGCGTGAATTTTGCCCGCGAATAAATCAGGAAGAGATAAAGTTTTCACTGAAAATGGAATAGGTAAAAGTATTTTTTTAACTTCTGTTTCGCAATGACCTGGCGGAAACGTATCAATCTCCATTTTAATTTTAATCGTATTCATATGGTGAACACGATCAGTAATTTCTGAGTTAGCTTCAATAATAATGAGCTGTTGTTTCGTGGTGGCTTTGATAAATGCAGATTCAATATTCGTTTCAATCGTTTTATTTTTCACCTCAACCGTGACCTGAAATCCAAAACTACTCAGCTCATCAGCAATCGCTTGATTATAGGGCGTAAAATCAAAATTCGTGTCTGGTTTTAACAAGGTGAAATCCAAATCCTCGGAAAATCTATCCAGTCCATACAAAATTCTTAACGCCGTTCCACCATAAAAAGCAGCTTTCTCGTAAAATTTTGCACGCCATAATCCGAGCAATGCTATTTCCTGAAAGATTTCTTTCAAAGCATTCACATAATCTTGTTCTGAATGACAATAGTATTTTTCAAGCATTGTTTTGATAGCAGCATGCATCATCATTACTTCCATCTTTTTATAAATTTGGTTAATAAATCTAATCTTGTATCTTTATATATTTTGCTAATAGCAGATAATTTGCTTATTTTAAAAGAGCGTAAAGCACCTTCGTCTATTCGTAAATCGTACAGTAAATATGCGTTTACAGCTTCTAGATCATCCAATTTTATGCTTTTATCCGTTAAATAAATGTGGTCGCATAATGCTTTCTCTGGAGAGGCCATCAAAAAATGATTATTTTTTGATGGCCTCATCAACTCTATACCTACCGGATATTTAATTGGACTTAAATAATGATAGGTAAACCCGCCTACCGGCGTTGAAAAAGATTTATTTCGCTTATTAGTAATACTCGTTACCGTAATAACACGCTCAGGTATTAGCCCGTAATAGGCAAGAGCGTATTGAAGAGAAACGGCTGAAGGGCCATAGATTAAATTTGCCAATATTTCATGGGAATAAGGAACCATAGCAACACGCTGGCCAAAAATATAAAGGCCTTTTTTGACACGAACCAAATCGCCTGATTTTAGCCATTCCGTTATTTTGTCCCGAGGATAAGAGTATTCTGACAAAACAGAAAGTAAAAATTGGTAATCAATTTCCTCACTTCCGGCTAATTTTCTGACTGTTTCAATATTCATTCTTATCTCCAGTATGTCGATAATTATCCGACATACTGGAGATAATTGCAAGACTTACCCCCGCATCACCTCCGGATTCAACAACGTCTCCCGATAATATTTCAACTCCGCGATCGAATCGCGAATATCATCTAATGCCAGATGATGCGAATCTTTTTGAAAGCCATTATAAATCTCCGGTGCCCAGCGTAAGGCAAGTTCTTTGAGCGTACTGACATCAATCAATCGATAATGAAAATATTTTTCTAATGCCGGCATATACCGCGTCAAAAACCGTCTATCTTGCCAAACACTATTGCCACACATCGGCGATTTTCCTTCCGGCACATATTGATGCAAAAACGCTAACATATCTGCTTCCGCTTGCTTTTCATCGATCCTACTCGCTTTCACCCGAGCCACTAGACCTGAACCAGTGTGCTGCTTCGTACACCATTCATCCATTCCCTCTAATAATTCTTTCGATTGATGGATAGCAAAAACAGGGCCCTCTGCTAAAACGTTTAAATTTGAATCAGTCACAATGGTGGCGATTTCAATAATTCGGTCTTTTTCTGGATGTAGACCCGTCATTTCTAGGTCAATCCAGATCAGATTGGTAGCATGGGCTGTCATGGACAAATCATTCCTCTTAAGATACATTACCGCCATTATGTTACCTATTACCCTTGCTGTCATCATTGCTTATCTGATCGGTTCGATTTCGAGCGCGATTATCGTCTGCAAAATCATGGGACTACCTGATCCGCGCACACAAGGCTCCCGTAACCCTGGCGCTACCAATGTATTACGCATTGGCGGTAAGAAGGCAGCGGCCATCACCTTATTGGGTGATATGCTGAAAGGCGTTATTCCTGTGTTACTAGCAAAATGGTATGGGTTGGATGACTTAGGGCTAGCCTTAACCGCATTCGCAGCTTTTATCGGCCATTTATTTCCTATTTTCTTTGGTTTTGAAGGCGGCAAAGGCGTCGCCACCTTCATCGGCTGTTTATTGGCACTCTGCTTGCCCGCTGGCTTAACCTGGGTGGGAACGTGGTTAGTGATCGCCGTGGTATTTCGTTATTCTTCTTTAGCCGCTCTCATTGCCTCTTTGCTTGCTCCAGTGGATATCTGGTGTTTCACGCACGCTAGCACTTACACTGTCGCGGTTGCGCTCATGAGTGTCATTTTGATTTACCGCCATCGGCGTAATATTTACAACCTCTTCACGGGGACAGAAAGTAAGATTGGCAAGAAGTCATCGTTATAGCTTATAAATGGCTGTTACTTTTTCTTCAAGCATTGCTTGTTGCTCTTCTGTAGGCGGCTTAGCTGGCTTCCCTTGTTTCTTCTGTCTTTCTTGAAATATTAATGTCATCGCTACCTTATATGTTGGATGATTTGGATGATCATTGAATAATTCTAAAATTGTTTTCGAATTACCCTTTGCACCTAATTTTAAAAGGGCAATAATGAGCTCAAGGTAAACACCATCTTTATTTCCGAAGAGAACCACATCAAGTGGCGTAAGGCCTATTTTATTTTCGCTATTTATGTCTGCTCCGTGATCTTTTACTAGCTGAGTCATAAGGGAATAATAATAATCAAAATCTTTCATGCGATTAATATAAAGATGATCAATCATTTGATGGAGTATCGTGTCACCACAAAACTCCTTCGCCGTATTTACATCTGCCCCTTGCTGAATTAAAAAATAGGCATCCACCATACAAAATTTTCCTTCTAACAATCGGCAATATTGTTTTTGCGCACTAGGCAAGGCATTTTTAACCGCTTGAATGAATGCAGCCGCTTCTTTATCCGATTGCGCCGTGTAACCAGTTAACTCTGATAGCACGAGATACTTATAACTTTTAAGGTTTTCACCTCTATTTTTCTCTGCTAAGAAACGCCAAAGCTTGACGTGCACACTGTTAGCAGTCATGTTAGAAGGTTTTCTTAAGGCGCAATCCATTCGAGTCAGCCAATTTCCATAACGCTTTTCAGCGCTATCAAAAGCATCGGTAACTTGCTTTGGGGTTAATTTTTCTATGATTTCTTCAATAGCAGGCATCTGTTCCTCTTTATGTTATTTTCATATTGCCTTCAGTTCACTCAACGGCCATCTAGGATACACTTCAACACTTAATCCTTCCCGTTCTCCTGCCAACAGCCTCTGACAGCCGACATACGCAATCATCGCGCCATTATCGGTACAAAATTCTAACCGCGGAAAATACAAAGCCGCACCCCGTTTCTTGCACATCTCTCCCAACGCATGCCGCAAGGCGGTATTCGCCCCCACTCCTCCTGCAATCACTAAACGCTGCAAGCCTGTTTCCTGCAAGGCACGGCGACATTTAACGGTTAACGCCTCCACCACCGCCTCCTGAAAAGCGCATGCAATATCCGCTTTCGTTTGATCATCGAGCCCATGCTGCTTTACTGTCTGCATCGCAAATGTCTTCAGGCCGCTGAAACTGAAATCTAATCCGGGCCGATCAATCATCGGCCGCGGAAAATGAAATCGTTCAGGACGACCACGCTCGGCCAATTTCGCCAGCGCCGCACCGCCCGGGTAACCTAATTCTAATAACTTAGCCGTTTTATCAAATGCTTCCCCCGCCGCGTCATCTAATGTATCACCCAACGTCTCATAACGACCAATGCCCTCTACCTTCACTAATTCCGTATGACCACCCGATACCAGCAACGCTAAAAACGGGAAAGAAGGTGCCTCCGGTTCTAAAAAGGGCGCCAGTAAATGCCCCTCTAAATGATGCACTCCAATCGTCGGCACCCCCCACGCAAAGCCTAATGTCCGCCCGAGCATCGCACCCACCAGCAGCGCACCCACCAGCCCCGGGCCTTTGGTATAGGCCACACCATCGATCGCCTGCCGCGTAAGCTGCGCTTTTTTCAGCACTTCCTCAATCAGCGGCACCGCTTTGCGCACGTGATCACGCGAGGCAAGCTCAGGCACCACTCCCCCAAATTCAGCATGAATAGCCGTTTGCGTGTAAGTAGAATGGGCGAGCAAGCCCGCGTGGGCGTCATAAATAGCGATGCCTGTCTCATCGCACGATGTTTCAATACCTAATATTCTCATGCCGCTATTGTAGAAGACTCTTTACATTTCTCAAGCTCTCGCATTAGAATTGGCGCTTCTTATTGTTTAATAAATTAGGATTAAGCTTCTGCTATGCCAACCGTACGTGTAAGAGATAATGAAAATTTTGAATTAAGCCTGCGTCGTTTTAAGCGTCTCTGCGAAAAAGCCGGTATTTTGGCTGACTTAAGACGTCACGAATACTTCGAAAAACCCACCTGGAAACGCAAACGTAAGAAAGCAGCCGCCATTAAACGTTATCAGAAGAAGATCTTGCGTGAACACATGGCAATGGAGCGCGATCGTCAGCCCATTGGCACAGGTTCGGCTGGTAAAAAAGAAGCGGCTTAAAGGAACAGGTTATGAGTATCAAGGAAAAAATCCTTGAAGATATGAAAACGGCCATGCGCGCTCAAGAAAAAGAGCGTTTGGCAACGATACGGTTGATTATGGCTGCTCTAAAACAGCGCGAAATCGATGAGCGTATCGTCCTCACTGATGAGCAAATTCTTGCTGTCCTCAACAAAATGATCAAACAGCGCCGCGATTCGATTACTCAATATGAAGCGGGTCATCGCGCTGATTTGGCGCAAAAAGAAGCTGAGGAAATCCGAGTCATTCAGCAATATCTTCCCGCTCAGCTGGGAGAAGCAGAGGTGGATCAGATCATTACCGCTGCCATCCAAGAATCAGGGGCAGCTTCTGCCAAAGACATGGGGAAAGTCATGGGCTTGGTGAAAGCAAAAGTGCAGGGGAAAGCGGATATGATGATCGTGAGTGCGAAGGTTAAAGAACGGTTGGCGGGCTAAGTCAAAGCGTGTCATGATACACCGTTATCTTTAAGCAGGCATTCTTATGGCTGAAATGATCCCGCGTGATTTTATCGAATTATTATTAGCCAAAGTTGACATTGTTGACGTTATCAACGCGCAAGTTCCCTTACGCAAGAAATCCAGTAGCAATTATTTTGCCCGTTGCCCCTTTCATCAGGAAAAAAGCCCTTCTTTCTCCGTCAGCCAGCCGAAACAATTTTACTATTGCTTTGGCTGCGGCGCGCGCGGTAATGCCATTGACTTTCTCATGCAGCATGAACGCTTACGCTTTCCCGAAGCCATCGAAACCCTCGCCCGCTCCGCTGGCATGGAAGTGCCTCGCACAGCAGCAGCGGGAAAACAAGATGATTCCTTGCCAGCCCTGTACGACTTAATGGCTGCAGTGACTTCCTACTACTATGACCAGATGCGCCACTCTTCTCGAGCAATTGCTTATCTGAAACAACGCGGCATCACCGGCGCTATCGCACGAGATTTCAGCTTAGGTTACGCTCCATCTGGATCGCATCATCTGCTAGAACAATTTAGCGATCAAAAAAAATTATTGGAGGCGGGGTTAATCATCAAAAAAAGCGAAGGCAATTATTATGACCGTTTTCGCGATCGCATTATGTTCCCAATTCATGATCATCGCAGCCGTATCATCGGCTTTGGCGGACGCATTCTTGATCAAGGCGAACCCAAATATCTCAACTCGCCTGAAACAGCCTTATTCCAAAAAGGCCATGAACTCTACGGCCTTTATCAAGCTTTGCAAGCGAATCGCAAGCTAGAGCGGGTGGTGATTGTTGAAGGCTACATGGATGTCCTCGCCCTCTTCCAACAGGGCATTACCTACGCCGTCGCCACCTTAGGCACCGCCACCACACCACATCATTTGCAGCGCCTGTTCCGCTATACCTCAGACATCATCTTCTGCTTTGATGGCGATGCAGCGGGCCGAACAGCTGCCTGGCGTGCGCTGCAAGTCATCTTTCCAATGATGCAAGACAGCTTACAAGTCCGTTTCTTATTTTTACCGGAGGGGGAAGATCCCGACACCCTCATCCGCCAAGAAGGCAAAGCTCCGTTTGAAAAACGCCTAAGTGCCGCATTGCCATTGTCCACTTTTTTCTTCCAGACATTAAGTCGACAAAGTGACCTTACCACCATGGAAGGCCGTGCCCGCTTTGCAGCAGCGGCGGTTAACTATATTAAGCAACTGCCGTCCGATAGCATTTTCCAAGGCATCTTATTTGAAGAATTGAGCAAGCGTGCTCGGATTGAAGTAGAGGCTTTAAAATCCCCCCCTCCTGCACCTCCCCCGCTGGTGGAGAAGGGCAAACCCAGTGGATTGTCTAAAGCACTCGCTTTGCTCATCCAATATCCGCACCTTGTTACTCACCTGCCTGACCGCTTATCCATGGTTCATCTGCCAGGCTATGATTTATTTACCCAATTAGTGGAGATCATGAAGAAAAATCCCAACATGACCACTGGCGTATTGATAGAATATTGGCGCAATCACCCGCAAGCCGCCTTCATCCATCAGCTCGA
>SCTP01000166.1 GCA_004322325.1 Gammaproteobacteria bacterium
CACGGTATTCTTTTACTAGATAAACCGGCTGGTATCACCTCGAATGGTGCGCTACAGCGGGTGAAGCGATTATTTAATGCGAAAAAAGCGGGCCACACAGGTAGTCTGGACCCGATCGCCACCGGTATGCTGCCGATTTGTTTTGGTGAAGCGACCAAATTTTCTCAATTTTTGTTAGATTCCGATAAATCCTATCGTGTGGTGGTTAAATTAGGTGAACAAACCACCACGGGCGATCGTGAAGGTGAAGTGATTGCAACCCATCCAGTGACTGACGTGACGGCTGCTCGTATTGAACAAGTGATCCAAACATTTTTAGGGGAAATTGAACAAATTCCGCCGATGTATTCTGCTATTAAACATCAGGGCAGACCTTTGTATGAGTTAGCAAGAAAAGGCATCGAAATTGAAAGAAAGCCGCGCAAGGTCACCATTTTTTCTTTGAAATTAGAAGAATTTAATCAGGATCACTGTGTGCTAGTCGTTCATTGCAGCAAAGGAACGTATGTTCGTACCTTGGCGGAAGATATTGGGCGTTTATTAGGATGTGGTGCGCATGTGACAGAGTTACGTCGTCTTACTGTCTCACCTTATGGCAATGCAGCGATGTACACGCTACCCGCATTGGAAGCGATTTTAGCGAATGTTCATTTTGACGGATTATCATCCAGCTTGCTGCCAGTTGAAACCTCGGTACAGATTTTCCCTGCGGTTAAACTTTCTGCTTCGGCTGCTTTTTATTTGCGAACGGGACAAGCGGTGCGAGCCACTTTTCCATTGGACAGTGCTTTAGTACGATTAGTGTCGGAAGAAGGAAAATTCTTGGGCGTAGGAGAAGTGACACCTGATGGCAGAGTAAAACCTTATCGGTTAATTGCTGCGTGAGGATAACATGCGCTGCATGATATTATCTTTATCAATCCAATAATGCTTTAACGCTGCAAGTACGTGCAAAATAATCAACGCGATGAGTGCATAAGCGGTGTATTCATGTATTTCGCTTATCGTATGTGCTAAATCTTTATTCGTCCCTATCAGATCAGGTAGCGTAAACAAACCGAAAAAGGAAACAGAATAACCCGCAGCAGAAGACATCATCCAACCCGTCAGCGGCATGATAAACATAGCAACATATAATAGAAAATGAGTGAGGCGTGCTGCTAGCCGTTCCCAGGTTGGTAAGGTGGTTAGCGAAGGTAGTAGGTTTGATAATCGCCAGGCTACGCGTAAGACAGCTAACATTAAAATAAGAATACCGTATTCTTTATGCCAGCCTATCAATTGAAACTTTTCAAGGCTTTTAGGCAGACCCGTCATGTAAAGGCCCAGCGCTAACATGCCAATAATGAGAATGGCCATGATCCAGTGAAAAAGAATAGCAACGATACCGTAATTTTGCGTAGTGTTTTTAATTAACATAACAACTCCCTTGTGAAGAATTTAGTGTAGAAAGGGAGAGTTGGTTTGTCAAGGCATGATAACAGTGGAGGTTTTTAACGATTTTTTCAGATAGCCTTCTAATTCTTTCGTGGTGAGTGGTTTACTAAAATAAAATCCTTGTACATCACCGCATTCATGTACTTTAAGGAAATTCAATTGATCTTGTGTCTCTACCCCTTCTGCTAAGACTTCTAAATTTAGATTTTTAGCCATCGCAATAATGGCACGAATAATCACTTCATCATCGCTGGGCGACTTAATATGTTGTACAAAGGAACTATCAATCTTCAATCGATCCAAGGGAATTTTCTTTAAGTAACTTAAGCTAGAATAACCAGTGCCAAAATCATCAATAGCAATCGTCACACCTAATTTTTTCAATTCGCCAATGGTATTGAGCACTTCAATATTGCTAACAATGACATTCTCTGTTAGTTCTAGCTCCAGGTATTCAGGGTTAAGTTGCGTGTCATGTAAAATTTTGCTAACGACTTCGACTAAATTTTGATGAATAAATTGCTGGGCGGTGACATTCACCGAAATGCGAATAGGTGGTAATCCTTCATTTTGCCAAGCTTTATTTTGTTCACATGCTTTGCGTAAAACCCATTCACTAATCGGTACGATTAATCCTGTTTCTTCAGCTAATGGGATAAAGTCTAAAGGTAGTAAAAGACCTTTTTGCGGATGCTGCCAGCGTATTAATACTTCAGCGGCAACCATTCTTTCGCTTTCTAAATCAATTTGCGGTTGATAGCATAAAATAAATTCATTATTAGCGAGTGCATGACGTAATTGCATTTCTTGTTCTAGTTTTTCTAAACTTTCTTTGCTCATTTCATCCGAATAGAATTGAAAATTACTGCCTTTAATTTCTTTGGCATGGTACATTGCCGCATCGGCATTACGTAATAATATTTCGCCACTGTTACCATTTTTAGGGTAAACACAAATACCAATACTGACAGAAACGATAAGATTTCGATCAGCAATATTAAAAGGCAGGTTAAACACTCTTAGTAATTCACTGGTTTTGATTAATGCTTTTTGCTCATCGATGCCGGGTAGAATAATTACAAATTCATCACCCCCTAAGCGTGCTAGCGTATCTTCAGGACGCAGTGCTTCTTGCAAGCGAGTGGCGACAGATTGTAAAAGGACATCGCCGACAGCATGGCTTAAACTATCATTCACCAATTTGAACCGATCGAGATCAAGAAATAACAAACTGAAGCTTTGATTATTTTGTGTCGCTTCATTAATTGTTTTTTTGAGCTGATCTAATAAAAAGGCGCGGTTGGGTAAGTTGGTGAGTGAATCATGCTTGGCTTGATGCTCTACTTTAGAAAGTGTCGTTTTTAAATCCTGCGTTCGATCTTCCACTTCTTTTTTCAGCAGAGAAGTGTATTGATAATTTTTTTGCATCAACTCCCATTTTTTTGTGAGTGCACAAGCGAGTTGGCGGATGGTTATGCTATCAAACGGTTTTTTTAAAATAAGTAAATTATCATTTTGTCCTAGTTGTGAAATGGTTTCTTCCCATGAATAATCTGAATAAGCGGTGCAAATGACCACTTGAATATCTTTATCAATTTCCCACATATGCTTAATCGTTTCAATGCCATCCCACCCAGGCGGCATACGAATATCGACAAAAGCAAGTGCATACGGTTGGCCTTCTTTTAACGCTACTTTGATGCGTTCCACACCTTCTTGGCCTTGCGTGGCGGTATCGATTTGAAATTGAGGTAAGACGATGCTGGATGGGGTGTTATTGTTGGATGTTTCAAATAATTGCGTGGCAAGATCATCCAATGATGAATTTCGATTACTCGTGGTAAGTGTTTTGATGAAATCGCGATGAATTTCAACGTTATCATCAATGACAATAATTTTTAATTTATTTTTCTCGTTATTAGCCATATTTCTTTAATCTCTTAGCAGGCATTTACTTAAAATATAACATGTAGGCAGGGGTGAGGGGGTGAATGTAAGAATTTAGGG
>SCTP01000167.1 GCA_004322325.1 Gammaproteobacteria bacterium
TTTAATGCATCAATATCCATGTTTCCATCAGGCCCCGTGGGAATTTCACGTACTTTAAATCCACACTGCACCGCCGAGGCAGGATTCGTACCATGCGCGGCATCTGGCACTAAAATTTCATCGCGCGCTTTATCACCACGTGCGTGATGATAGGCACGAATCATTGCCACCCCTGCAAACTCACCTTGTGCACCCGCCATAGGGGATAAAGCGGCTTCTTTCATGCCAGTAACCGCTTTTAAAATTTCTTGCAGTTCATACGCGCATGCCATAAAACCTTGGCTGTTTTCGACTAACGATAAAGGGTGATGCTGTAAAAATCCTTCCAGCGAAGCGATTCGATGTACACCACGCGGGTTGTATTTCATCGTGCAAGAGCCTAAAGGGTAAAAATTCGTGTCGATCGAAAAATTTTTCTTGGAAAGATTGGTGAAATGCCGCACCGCTTGTAACTCGGAAACCTCCGGTAAGCAGGGTTTGGTCGACCGTAAAAGGGAAGCAGGAATGTCATCACATGCTTTCATCATATCGCATGAATCCGTCGGCCATTGCGCTTTTGCGTGACGGCCGCTGCGTGATTTTTCGAAAATTAACCCTGACATGCTAACTTACTCCCTATCGATAAACTTTCTTCAAGTGCATGGTGCATACCCGTTGCTAGCCGCTTTATATCGTCGCTATTCTTTGTTTCGGTTGCGCAAAGTAATAAACAATCACTTAATTCAGGATAAGTTTCTTTTAATGAATATCCCGCTTGAATGCCTTGTTTGGCTAATTGATATAAAACATAATCGACTGGCTTATTGATGCGTAACACCGTTTCATGGAAAAAAGGCGAAGCAAAAACCGCTTTGATGCCAGGAATTGATAGTAATGCTTGTTTCATTTCACGCGTACGTTGATGCGATACTGCCGCCACTTGGCGTAACCCTTCGGGACCCAGCAAGCTCATGTAAATCGTGGAGGCAGTCACCATTAATCCTTGGTTCGTACAAATATTAGAGGTCGCTTTCGCACGACGAATATGCTGCTCGCGCGCTTGCAAAGTGAGTACGTAACCAGGTTTGCCTTCGAGATCAACCGTCTTGCCCACAATACGACCTGGCATTTGCCGAACATGGGCTTTTTTACAGCATAAAAAGCCGTAATAGGGGCCACCTGATGCCATTGGTACCCCTAATGGCTGTCCTTCCCCACAGGCGATATCAACCCCTTCTGCACCCCATTGGCCCGGTGGTTTCAACAATGCCATAGCGGTGGGATTTACCACGGCAATGGATAGTAATTTATTTTCCCGTGCCCAATCCGTTAACACATCTACTTCCTCTAATACACCAAAAAAATTCGGCTGAGGAATTACCAGTGCTGCTACGTCTTCTTGCAATAATTGATGCAGCGCTTGCCTATCTAACTGGCCCGTTTCTTTCTGATAAGGCACTTCAATTAAACGAATATTTTGTTGACACGTAATGGCTTGTGCTACTTGACGATAATGCGGATGCACTGCCTTCGGAATGAGAATGCTGGATTTATTTTTATGACTGGCCAATCTCGATGCCATCAAAATCGCTTCCGCTAACGCAGAAGCGCCATCATACAGAGAGGCATTCGATACTTGCATCGCCATCAGACTCGCCATCATGCTTTGATATTCGTATATCAATTGCAAACTGCCTTGACTCGCTTCCGCTTGATACGGTGTATACGCTGTATAAAATTCTCCTCGCGTAGCAATATCCCACACCGCCGCAGGAAGATGATGCTCATAAGCTCCCGCACCAATGAAGCAAAGCAAACCACCATCTTGCTGTGCACGTTCACGCATCAATCGCCCTAATTCCATTTCGGAGACACCAGCAGGAATTTGATCGGGTGCTACGTGGCGTAATGAGGCAGGGATTTCATCAAACAAGGCTTCGATGTTGCTGATGCCTATTACTTCTAACATCTCTTGGATGTCTTGATCCGTATGCGGAATAAACGGCATGTTTTCCTCCATGCATTAATGAGCTTCAGCAGCCACTACTTTGGAATATTCATCAGGGGTTAATAAATGGAACTTATTTTCATCCAGCGGACGAATGCGAATCAACCAGCCTTTGCCATACGGATCTTGGTTGATGATATGCGGGTTCTCAATGACTTCTTCATTGATCTCCACCACTTCACCTGGTATCGGGCAATACACATCCGCGGCTGCTTTAACTGATTCTACTACCGCACATTCTTGATGTGCTTCTAGATTACTATCCGGTTGAGGTAACTCGACGTATACCAAATCACCTAACATGGTTTGTGCATGATCGGTAATGCCGATGATTAACATTTCACCTTCTTTTTTCACCCATTCATGGGTTTTGGTGTATTGCAGGTTTTGCGGTATTTTGCTCATAGCATTCTCTCTTTGATGGTTAAAACATCTTCTTACCATAACGCACAAAAGGCGGCTTCATCATTTGTGCCGGAACGGGTTTATTGCGTATCTCAACGCTACAACGATTTTCTTCTCCTGCCGGTACACGCGCAAGTGCAATACTCTTTTCCAATGTCGGTGAATACCCACCACTGGTCACTTCGCCTTCGCCATCTCCTTCGACTAGCACTTTTTGATGATTACGAATAATACCTGGGCCTTCTAAAACCAGCCCCACTAATCGGCGCTTCACGCCTGTTTGCAATTGTGCCTCCAATACGTCTCGGCCGATAAAATACCGATCAGCAGGATCCATGGCCACTGTCCACGCTAAGTTGGATTCTAAAGGCGTCACGGTTTCATCCATGTCTGAGCCGTAGAGATTTAAACCTGCTTCGAGGCGCAGGGTATCACGCGCCCCTAAACCACAAGGTACAATACCGGCATCAAGCGCAGATTGCCAGAAGCGTGCTGTCTCTGTGGCGGGAAAAATAATTTCATAACCATCTTCGCCGGTGTAACCCGTGCGGGCAATAAACCAGTCATCGTGCCTAAAAAACGTAAAGGGTTTTAATAGCTGAATTTGTTCGACCCATTCTTTCGACCAACAAGCACTGATCTTATCTTTTGCTTGTGGACCTTGAATAGCCAGCATGGCTAAATCTGTTCGTTCTGTAATCGTGATATGAAAAGAAACAGATTGCATACGCATCCACGCTAAATCTTTTTCTCGGGTGCCAGCGTTAATCACAATACGATAAAAATCATCCGCGATTTTATAAATAATCAAGTCATCCAACACACCGCCTTGCTCATTGAGCATGCAACTGTAGAGGGCTTTACCTTCCACTAAGCGATCAACATTATTCGCCACTAACCGGCGTAAGTAAGCAGCGCTATCCGCGCCGTGAATATCTACCACGCCCATGTGCGAGACATCAAACATACCAGCACATTGTCTGACGTGATGATGTTCTTGCAATTGTGAACCATAATGGAGCGGCATGTCCCAGCCGGCAAAGTCAACGATTTTGGCGTTGGATTTGAGATGTAAATGGTAAAACGGTGTACGTTTGCTCACATATTTATTCCTTAAAATGTGTACAACAATTCACGCAAGTGAAGGCTGAGGAGTATAACGGTTCGACGCTAGCTTAGGAAGCCCCAGGCGATTACCTACCGCTTGCGACGTGAAGAGATTTTTTATCCATTCCATTTTATCTATCACATTTAATCCCGTGGTGTGAAATGCCTCGAAAGAGGTTTTAATGATATCCACTCCTCTCATCATGATCATATTATCTGCCTTACGCCAACGCTCATACGCACGCAACGTTGGCAGGCTGGAAAAATCACGGCGATTTTTGAGGGCGGTTGTGATCACTTCTACTAAACTTGCTGCATCTAATAAACCAAGATTCACGCCTTGTCCTGCTAAGGGGTGAATAACATGTGCTGCATCACCGATCAAGATCACACGACCGTGAATATACTGCTGTGCTTGTTGCTGGTATAGCGGGAATGAATAGCGCTGTCCAACGTCGAGGATGTCACCGAGATGAAAAGAAAAAGCTTGTGCGAGAGCAAGCTTAAATTCATTTTCTGGCAAAGCTAAATAATGATTGGCTTCCTCTACCGGTAATGACCATACGATCGATGACAAATTTTCTTCTGCTAATGGCAAAAAGGCTAGCGGCCCACTGGGTAAGAAAATTTGTCTGGCCACTTTGTGATGCGGTAAGGCTGTTTTAACGGTCGCTACAATCGCAATTTGCTGATAATCGTATTGCTTTATTACGATCCCCGTTTTTTCCCGCAGCCAAGAATGCGCGCCATCGGCGGCCACCGCCAGTTTCGCTGTCAACACGCGATCATCGGTGGTGATGAATTCAATCTGGTGCGCTTTTTGCTGAAACGCTTTTAGCCTCACCGGTGAAATCGTTTGAATTTGCGGATAATGTTGTATTTTTTCGTTAAGCGCGGATTGTATGACATTATTTTCCACAATGTACCCGAGCACTGCTTCCGCAATCGCATGACTATCAAATTGGATAGCCTGCCCTGCTGCATCCCATACTTTAATACTCGTAAATGGACTCACACGTTTCGCTTTCATCGCTTCCCACACGTTAAGCGATTGAAAAATACGCTGCGATGATAAGGCAATGGCACTAACACGATGATGATAAGGGGAGAATGCCCACGGCTCGATAAAAGGCTTAGCTTCTAAAAGGCCGATGGATAAAGTCGATTGTTGTGCAAGCGCAAGTGCACAAGTCGCTCCTACCATCCCGCCACCAACAATAATGACGTCATAATGATTCATAAATTAAAAAGGTAACACCAAATCCGGTTTAACTGACAACATCCATTCACGAAATAAAAACTGAATTTTTTTCAGCATGGTTTCATTTAATGCTTCAAAACGTAAAATTAAATATGGCGTCGTATTAGAAGGACGAACCAACCCCCATCCTTCCGCAAAATTGACGCGCAAACCGTCAATCGTCATCAATTCTTTTGCATCAGTGAAATGCGCTTTATTTTTAAGCTGCTGCATCAGCGGAAATTTTTCTTCTTCGGTCACAGCAACTTTTAATTCCGATGTGCTCACACTATTCGGAATGGAAGCAAAAATCGATACGCTATCCTCGTGTTGCGATAAAATCTCAAGCAATCGTGCCCCTGCATATAGTGCATCATCAAAACCATTCCAGCGGTCTTTAAAAAAGAAATGTCCACTCATTTCACCGGCTAATTGCGCTTTTGTTTCAGCCATTTTTGCCTTGATCAGTGAATGACCCGTTTTCCACATGATAGGTTCACCTTCTAAGGAGCGAATCAACGTGCCTAATAAATTAGTACATTTCACATCGTAAATAATCTTGGCACGCGGTTGATGGGTTAAGACGGATTGTGCAAATAGCATTAACAATCGATCAGGATAAATAATTTCACCTAAGCGCGTCACGACACCAAGACGATCGCCATCCCCATCAAACGCTAAACCAACTTCTGCTTCTTTTTCTTGTACTACACGAATTAAATCTTGCAAATTATCAGGATGACCAGGATCAGGATGATGATTAGGGAAACGTCCATCGACGTGACAAAATAATTCTTGCACGTCGCAGCCTAAGGCCCGAAATAAAGTAGGTGCAATCATGCCGGTGACACCGTTACCGGCATCAATGACAATTTTTAAAGGACGTGCCAGGGGCACGGTTTGGGTAATGTGCTGGATGTATGTCTCCATCATGTCACATTCGTATCGCTTGCCTTGCCCTTCGTGAAATCGCTTGGCCAGAATGCGTTGGTAAAGTCGTTGAATTTGCTCTTCTGCTAGCGTGACACCATTGACTACCATTTTTAAGCCATTGTAGTCAGAAGGATTATGACTGCCTGTTAACATCACGCCTGAATGTTCTTCGCCCACATGCACCGCATAGTAAAGTAACGGTGTGGGTGCCATGCCGATATCAATGACATCGCAGCCAGTCGAGAGAATACCGTTTGATAACGCTACCGCCAACGTAGGACCCGATAAACGGCCATCGCGCGCGATCATCAGCTGGCGACCACCTTCATCTTGTACTAATGAACCAAGTGCTTTGCCGATCAGATAGACGGTGTCTTCCGTCAACGTCTGGCCAACAATACCGCGAATATCGTAAGCACGAAAAATAGAAGCCTCTATCATTAATTTTTCCCCGAATGACCAAAACCACCCGTACCGCGTGAAGTGGCATCAAATTCATCCACAACATCGAAATGCGCACGAATGATTGGTAAAAAAACCAGTTGCGCAATACGGTCACCTGGCTCAATGGTATAAGCCACTTGACCGCGGTTCCAACAAGACACCATGAGTGGACCTTGATAATCTGCATCGATCAGACCAACGAGATTGCCTAAGACTAATCCGTGTTTATGACCTAAACCAGAGCGCGGCAGGATGACGGCTGTGACATGCGGATTACCGATATAAATAGAGATGCCGGTCGGAATAAGATGGGTTTGACCCGGCTCTATCGTGAGAGATTGCTCTAAACAGGCTCGTAAATCCAAACCCGCTGCATCCGTCGTTTCATAACGCGGTAAAGGAAATTCCTTACCAATGCGGGCATCGAGAATTTTTACCTGGATCGATGTGGGAGACATCGGTGCTATTATCTGTTCTGTCGTCGGTTGTATCAATTTCTCAGTCATTGTTTTTTCTCCTTCCTGAATTCATCCGCTATGATCTTCACTAATTGTGTGGCTAATCGGCGCTTCGTGGTGGTGGGCAAATGCCATTCTTGCGTTGCCGTCATCACCGTCACCTCATTGTCATCACCACCCATTCCCACGCCACCCCCGACACGATTCGCAATAATCATATTCATGTTCTTTCGTTCGCGTTTGGCTCTGGCCTGTTCCAGCACATTGTCTGTCTCAGCGGCAAACCCAACGATAAACGGTTTCTCCGGCAACTGACCGATGCTGGCAACAATGTCAGGATTAGGCACAAGCGTCATCTGGATGGCGGAGTTGGTTTTATGAATTTTCTGCTCAGCCACGTTCTCACAGCGATAGTCACTCACCGCTGCAACGGCCAAAAAGATATCACACTGGCCGATTTTTTTCACTACCGTCTCGTACATTTCTTGGGCAGTCGTGACAGAAAGACGCTCTACTCGCGCAGGAGTCGGAATGGCGACCGGCCCGCTAATCAGCGTCACCTGCGCACCTGCCTCGCGTGCTGCTTCGGCGAGTGCATAACCCATCTTGCCGGAACTGCCGTTGGTCATGAAACGAACGGGGTCGATGGCTTCATGCGTCGGGCCGGCTGTCACGAGGACGTGAAGTCCGGCGAGCGCTTCATGTTCAAACAGGGCACTTACTTTTTTAACGATATCAACCGGTTCCATCATCCGTCCTGGACCGATATCCCCGCAAGCTTGGCTGCCTTCCGCTGGATCCAGCAAACAAATCGATTTAGCCTTTAATGCTTGCAGATTCTGTTGCGTTAACCTATGCTTCCACATCCCTTGATTCATCGCTGGTGCAATGGCAATGGGGGCGGTGGTTGCCAGGCACAAAGTAGTGAGTAAATCATCGGCCTGCCCATTTGCAAGACGTGCCATCAAATCCGCTGTCGCTGGCGCGATCACCACCGCATCGGCCCAACGCGCCAACTCAATATGCCCCATGGCTGCCTCAGCATGGACGTCAAACAAGTCATCGTGAACCGGAAAACCCGACACCGCTTGCATCGTCAGCGGGGTAATAAACCGCTTGGCATTTTCCGTCATCGCAACCCGCACGATGGCACCCGCCTCCCGTAAGCGCCGGACTAAGTCGGCACTTTTATAAGCAGCAATGCTGCCTGTGACCCCCAATAGAATGTGTTTATTAGCTAGAAACTGCGTCATGAATGTTCATTTTTCCACTAACGGTTGATTAAGATAACACAGGAGATATCCTATGCCCATTACTGATTGGCCCCAGGAAGACAGGCCACGAGAGAAGCTGTTAAATAAGGGCGAACAAGCCCTCACGGATGCGGAATTGATCGCGATTTTCCTCAAGACTGGCATTCGTGGCAAGACGGCTCTCGACATTGCGAAGGCTTTGTTAAGCGAATACGGCAGCCTGAAAAAATTACTCGCCGCACCTCCGCAAGTCCTTATGCAAAAGCCGGGTGTCGGGTTAGCCAAGTATGCTGCTCTCAAGGCTGCTTTGGAACTCGGCCGACGTTACCAGAGCGAGTCTATTCCGACAGGTACGATTCTTGATAGCACACGCCGTGCCCAGCAGTTTCTGGCTGATCGCTTACGTCACCATGCGAACGAGGTTTTTGCTTGCCTCTTTCTGGATACCCGCTTTCGATTGATTTGTTTCGAGGAACTCTTCCAAGGCACCATCCATTCCGCCACCATCTACCCTCGCGAAATCGTCCGCCGGGGTCTTACGCACAATGCAGCGAAAGTCATCCTTGCCCATAATCACCCATCGGGCCACCCTGCCCCCAGCTTGGCGGACAAGGAAATTACCCAACTTATCCAACAGGCACTCGCCATGGTGGATATAGCGGTGGTCGACCATGTTATTATCGGCAACCCGGATAATTTCTCGTTTGCGGATGCGGGGATGCTTCTTGATTAACATACCGCTATCATTCATAATATACGTATTATACACGTGTAAAGAGATTCATTATGCACAAAAAACTGACCATTACCATTGATGAAAAAGTCTACGAAGGCCTCTATGCCACTGTGGGCGAAGGGAAAATTAGCCAATTTATCGAGAACTTAGTAAAGCCTCACGTTTTACGTCAAGATTTAGAGCTAGCTTACCGTGAAATGGCAATGGATGAAGAAAGAGAACGCGAAGCTACTCTGTGGAGTGAAGGTGTGATAGGAGATATACACGATGTGGAGAGGTGAAGTATGGTGGGTAGACTTTAATCCTTCCGTAGGTGGGGAAACTCAAAAAATCAGACCTGCTGTTATTGTTAGTAATGATGCTTCTAACAAAGCTATTAACCGAGTACAAGTAGTACCGCTTACAAGCAACACATCGAAATGCTACCCATGTGAAGCATTTGTTGAGGTAGAAGGAAAAATCAACAAAGCGATGGCTGATCAATTAGCAACTGTCAGCAAATTGCGGCTAAAAACCAAGATAGGGCAGCTATCCGCACCAAATATGTTTGATGTAGCACGAGCTATTAAAGCACAGCTAAATTTATAAAGTACCCTGCCATCCCGAGGGAAGCGCGCGATTTAGAAATGCCCCTTGTGGCTATACGGAATTTCTGGTATAAGTTGCACCCTTGATAAGATGCACTTTTTAAGAGAATAACTTATGGCTAGAAAATGTCCAGTTACGGGCAAACGCCCAATGGTGGGGCACAATGTTTCCCACGCTAACAACAAAACCAAACGCCGCTATCTGCCTAATTTACAATACAAACGTTTCTGGCTGGAAAGTGAGAAACGCTTCGTTCGCATTCGTGTCAGCACACGAGGCATGCGCATCATTGATAAACATGGCATTGAAGCTGTCCTAAATGATATCAAACTCCGCACTCAACTAGCTGAGCAACAATAAATAGGTGTTTTATGCGCGATAAAATTAAAATGTTATCCACTGGCAAAACCCAAGCAGGTAAGCCAACCGGAACTTTTCGTACCACCACCAAAAACAAAAAGAAAACCACTGACAAATTGAAACAAAAACACTTCGATCCGCGTGCCTACAATGCCCAAACCGGCAAAAGTGGTATGCATGTGTTGTTTGAAGAAACTAAACTTTAATTTGCCGCCCTCTCTTGGCGCCCAAGAGAGGGTTTGATAATTTAATCAAGCCGTTCGCTAAAGAGACGGTGATATGCAAAATAATAATTCTACTAGCACCATCCTCTCTAAGCTGTATAGTTACCAAGAAGATATCCAACCCTACTTGATTGAAAAAAACTCATTAGGAACCGGCTTGTTCGGTAGCGTGTACCAAGGGAAAGGGATTGCGATTAAGCAAATCAAAGCCATTGAACTCAATACGGGTCACCAAGAAAAAGAAATCTTAGCTCAATTAACCAATGCGGATGCAAAAAACGTCATCAACCTGTTAGGCTATACGACTCATGATGATTATTTTTATCTTATTACTGAGCTTGTCCTAGGATATACTCTCCAGGGCTTTATTAAAGAACTTTCTGAAAATCATACTCTCTCTTCTTTTTCATTAAACATAATGATAGGAATCGCGATAGGCTTAAAACATATTCATAAACTCGGCATCGTTCATGGCGATATTAAACCTGATAATATTTTAATTGATGAAAAAAAACAGCCTAAAATATGTGATTTCGGTTCAGCAATAAAAGAAGGGATGCCCCGCATTAACTGCGCTCTCTCTTGGGCTGCTCCCGAAGTGATTTCAAACCAGAATATAACAAGCAAAGCAGATATTTTTAGTTTTGGTACGGTGATGGCTTGCATGGAGAAACAAGGTTTTTATAACCATCCAATAGGCTTTTTCGCTAAAATACGTGACGGAGAGCGATTGCCCATTTCACCTGATTGGCAAACCGCTGACCTCATTCGAGATGCGTGGGCCCAAGATCCTGAACAGCGCCCTACAGCAGAAACTTTGGAACTAAAATTAGCGCCACCCAATAATGACTGCGGCCAACGCGTGACTAAAAAAGCTTCTTATAGCTAATCACTGGGCTTCTTGCGGTACATACATTTTCAAACGCTGCACAAACCGGCGTAAAGTTTCAATGCCAGTTGCCTCTGCTTGAGTACACCATTCTTGCAATGCCTCTAACAATTCTTTCTGACTGGCTGTACTTCGGCTCCAAATATTTTGCAATTTATCGCGGAATTGATACACAATGCGTATCGATTGAAAATTTTCCAACACCTTCGCTAATCGCAATTGATGTGATGCTTGCATCAATGAAGAATCTCGCACCAGCACTGTCCGCGCACGCGCTAATAACATCCGACCTGCTTTACTCGCACGCTTCTTTTCTTCGCTTAAAGCAGGTAACACAACTTCGCCTGTATAACGCGCTAAGATTTGTAACCGATGCGTGATAAGAGCTTTTAACGTATCCGTATCAATCGATGTTTTCGTCGGTGATAAGTGCAATTCGGGTGTTCGTCTGGGCTTTGCTAAC
>SCTP01000020.1 GCA_004322325.1 Gammaproteobacteria bacterium
AACAAGGATTAGCAGCGATTCAGGAGGGAGGTGTTTCCTTAAGAAAATCTTAAGAAAATTCAGCTATTCTCATGAAGGCCAAACTGGAAAGGCCACAACATAACAGGGAGCTTTTATGGAATATAAACCACCATCGTTTGAAAAATTAGCTGAACGTGCAAAAAGCCATTCTTCTATTCATGCCACTATTCAAGTTTTAGATACCCCTCAAAAATCTGAAAGTTTATTAGGCGTGTATTTCTATCATCTACAAACTACGTCTCGGACTTTAAATGACGGTTATTTCTTTTCCACCCCCAATCCCGAATATACGGAGTTGAAAAACCACTTAGATATTACATCTTCTAATGAGCCTAATGCTGAAGATATGCTAAAAGCCCTCGTCACTACTTATGAGAATTACTTTGTTAAGCCACCTTCTTTACCTGATCATTTCACTTTAAACCATCATCTCGATAAAGAAAAAATGTTACATGTAACACGAGAACTCGTTGAAAAAGCAGGTGCGGCTGGTACGAAATACATTCAAGTGATTGATGAAAAAATAATTGATGAGCAAGATCTCACTTTTTATCAAACTTATAAAAAGAAAAAATCAGAAGAATTAAGTTATTATCACACTATCCGCTCTTATTTAACGCCACTACCTAAAAGTAATAGAGATTTTTACGCATTGTTAATTGAATGGATACAACATACTTTTCCAGAAAAAGTAGAAAATTTTGATAGCATGAAAATTGGTGCTTATCTTTTTGTTATTCATTTAATTGATAAAGAATATAGCGTACCCGAATTATTTAACTACAGCACCTTACGTGCCATGTGTTGGGAAGAATTATGTGATCTTTGCAAAAATAAAAAAATTTTAATGAATGATGACGAAGTAATATTAAATTGTGTTTCTACTTTTATGCTGTATTTCGAAAAATCTTATCCTCTTTTTAAAGACTATATTAAAGAGTTTTATAAAGATCATCCTATTTTGGCTTCTTTTGAAACTAAAATTGTTGACAGCCGAAATGAATTAACTGCCATGCGCGAGGCTTTAAAAAATCCTTCCTCTACTTTTTGGATATTCATTAAGATATTAGCTTTCGTGATTTCGTCTCTTATTATTCCCACTGCTTTTATTGTTGGTAATACCGTCGGGCGTGTCATGGCTGAAACAACACTTTCTTATCACATTGCCAATTCACTTGGTAATAGCCTTGCCGCCATTAGTAGCCACTATTGTAAGCAAGTCAAGCCTTTTAGCGTTTTCGTTGCTCGCGATCTCGTTACCTCTACCGCCACTTGTGCTGCCGTCGTTCTGATGACAGGACTTAGTGAATTATTTACTTTATCTCTTATTTATGGAGTAGCTGGTTCTGCTTACCAGGGCGTTAAGTTAGCTTATAAACTCGTGCATGATGGCGCAGAAGGAATACAATATCTCGCTTCACTTTGCATTGAATACTATAATTTAATTAAAACCCTTCCTAACGTGCCTGATTCACTGAAAAATAATCAGATTTATGAGATGGCACGTTGTTTTATGAAAATGGCACCCGAAGTTTTTTCTTCAAAAAATCCTTCGCCCGAACCAGCACCATCCACCTTGCACCCTGCTTAAAATAAAAAAACAGCGCCTGATGAGAGGCGCTGTTTCATTTCCGATTTAATAAGGAGAGAGGAATTAAATCGTTTTCCAAGTACCATCTGACTGACGGCAAGCTGTACCGGTAACCACTTGCGATTTGCCGTTAATAATGGCTTTGGTCTTGAATTGACGGCAATAAGATTGGCTGCCACTCTGCATTGGATCACTCGTTGGAGTCACGGTGTAACGAGCACCGGTGTGTTTGTTTTTCCAATAAGAAGATTTATTGGTTTGGTTATTATTTAACGCATGGTAAGTCTTTTGCGTATCTGAACTTTCCATTGATTTACCAATACGATTCCCAACCAACGCACCAATCACCGCTCCTGCCCCGATAGCCACGACTTTACCTGCCCCACCGCCTATCGCACTACCCGCCAGACCACCGACAACCGCACCGGATACCGTACCAACTGTCTCATTTTGTTTCTGTGTATTAGTCGAGCAGGCCGCCACGCTAATGCACGTTAAGATCACGATAAAAAACTTCATCAACATCGATTTCATAGCAGAAACTCCTTGTTCATAATGTCCATTTATATTAAGAGAGAATATTCTGTCTGACTACTTAGGGTTAATACTAACGAGATTGAGATTGTACATAGTTTAAAATTAATTGCATTATTTGGTAATCTACTATACTATAAAGCTTTATGAACTTACCCAAAACCACGTTTAAATTTATCCTGCATTTTATTTATCAGCAATGGCTTAAATTTTTTATTTTAATCTTTGCCTTTGTGGTCATGGCTGTAAGCGATACGCTTTTTCCTTATTTTCTCAAGCGTATTATTAACACCGTCGCTACTTATCACGGTGACCCCTCAGGTATCTATCGAGCCGCAGCAGAGCCAATTCTCTTGCTGATCTTATTTTGGTTTGGTGCAGAATTTTTCATGCGCTTACAAGGCATTTTGCAAATTTATACTTTTCCTCGATTTCGTGCGTCCATTCGTGCTGCTGTCTTTGATTACGTCAAAGCCCATTCGCACGAATATTTTGCTAATCATTTCGCTGGCAGTATTGCGAAAAAATTGTCCGACTTACCTACCAGCTGCCAATCTATCATTGAAATTATCGGCTTTCAATTTGTGACAGCCGCCACAGGTATTATCCTTGTCACCATCATGATGTGGCTAACCAATCCTTGGTTTGCGCTTATTTTAATCGCCTGGTTAGCTATTCACTTAATCATTACGATATTATTTTTACAGCACGGCAATGCCTTATGGGAAACTCACTCCAATGCTGTTTCCGTGCTAAATGGTAAAATTGTCGATACATTTACCAACATGCTCAATGTCCGCCTGTTCGCGCGAGGCGATTATGAAACCCACTACCTCAAACCCTTTCAAGCAGATGAAATTGCGAAAGACCAGAAAGCGGCATGGATAGTGGAAATCATGCGTATTGGTTTGAGCGTGAATGGATTACTCTTAATTTCTGGGATGCTTTTTACTTTATTATATGGCTGGGCGCATCAATGGGTGACCATCGGTGATTTTACACAAGTAGCGATGCAATCTTTTTGGATACTGGGTTGGGTTTGGCATGTGAGTTTTCAACTGACCATTTTTGCGCGCGAATCCGGCACCGTCAGTAATGGCTTGAGTTTAGTGCGGAAAGGCCATGATTTAGTCGATAAGAAAACTGCTCATCCGATTAACATTCATCAAGGTGAAATCCGCTTTGAAAATGTTACCTTTGCTTATCAAAAGAATCGCTTAGTATTTGACAATTTAAATGTGACGATTCCTGCTGGACAAAAAGTGGGATTGGTGGGTTTTTCGGGTTCTGGAAAATCAACGTTTGTTAATTTAATTTTACGTTTTCACGATTTGCAATCTGGACATATTTTGATTGATGGACAAGATATAACTGACGTCACGCAAAATTCGCTGCGCGCTCAAGTGGCAATGATTCCGCAAGAACCGGCTTTGTTTCACCGCACACTCATGGAAAATATCCGCTACGGGCGCTTAGATGCCTCGGAGGAAACGATTTTGCATGCTTCTCGATTAGCACATTGTCATGAGTTTATTGAAAAGTTAGATGAAGGTTATCAATCATTAGTCGGTGAACGCGGCATTAAACTATCAGGCGGTCAGCGCCAGCGTATCGCTATCGCACGTGCGATGGTGAAAAATGCGCCCATTCTAATTTTAGATGAAGCGACTTCTTCGCTAGATTCAGTCACAGAAAAATTGATCCAAGACAGTTTACATCATCTTATGCGTAACAAAACAACCATCGTCATTGCGCATCGTCTATCAACATTGACAGACATGGACAGGATTTTAGTTTTCCATAAAGGTCAGATTATTGAAGAAGGCACGAAAGAAAGCTTGCTGCAAAAGAATGGACATTTTACGAAGTTGTGGAATATGCAGACGGATGGATTCTTGCCGGAAGATGAATAATGTATAATACTCAAAGTTCACTGATAAGGAGACTAAGTCATGCTGCTATTCCACACTGCCTTACCACTTGGATTGCTTGCTTTAACAGGCGGTTTAGCCTTATACATTTGGGGCAAGCGTAACGAAGGGGTTGGTACCTGCACAGCAAAAGCATTTGGGTTGATTATTGTGGTACTTTCTATTTTAGAACTCACTTGCTTATTTTTTACTGGACTTCGATTCTGGGAATATCGGCATTCCGTCGGCCGAGGACCCATGGAAATGCACATGCAAACGATGGAAACCGCTCAGCCGCCGATGCCAGAAAAGTCGAAACATTAATGCTATCCACGTGCCATCCATGCTTAAATGCTGGATGGCATGTTGGAATATTTATTGTCGCGATAATCTTATGTTGGGTATCGGTTGTACCACAGGTTTGGTAGATCGATACGAATTGATATCAATTCCCCCTCTACGCGTTGAACGCCCATACACGGTTAATTCTTCGGGTTGGCATCGCTGTAAGATGTGCATGAATATTTTTTCTATGCACTGCTCATGGAATTCATTGCAATTTCTGAAAGAGACAATATAACGTAACAATCCTTCATGATTAATTTTCTTTCCTTTATAAGTGATTTGCACACTGCACCAATCCGGTTGATTCGTCACGAGGCAATTGGATTTTAATAAATCAGAATATACTGTTTCCTGGACAACCTGATCATCTGTTTTTAAGAAAGAAGGATCAACGGTATAAATAGAACATTCAATATCTAAATGATCGATGCAAATGCCTTCTAGGACAGGCGATAATTTTTCTTCCTTCATTTTATCGAGTGGCATGATGTTCACTGTCACGGGCGCATGAATGCGCGCTTCAATATCTTGCTTTACTAACGCAGCGACGGTGGCAGCGTCTTTAAATTGAGTGTTATTAAACGAGTTAAAATAAAGTTTCATGGATTTTGATTCAATGATATTCACGGATTCGCAGCCATAAATAATTTCTGCTAACGCCACCACCGGTTTACCTTTCTCATTCAGCCAAGATACTTCATAGTGATTCCATAAGTCGCAACCGAAAAAAGGTAATTTTCCTTGCACACCGATCTCATCACGCTTAGGCTGTCTCGGAATCGGGTAAAGCTTGTCGGGGCTATAATGAGCATCATAAGCAGTCTTTTTGCCTAGCTCAGATTGTTCAGGGATATAGGACATATTTTAATTGTCTCTTTCTCAGTTTGGGCGAAAATTTTACTATGATTTGGCGTCCAGTTCCAGTGGACTTCTGAAAATAACCAATGCTATCTTTCTTAAGTATTTTAGAT
>SCTP01000168.1 GCA_004322325.1 Gammaproteobacteria bacterium
TAACATCATACAATCAACGCTTGTTAACGACAAAAACAAGCCGTTTCCACTTGAAATTCTACGGTTTAAAATAGAAAGAATTTTATATATCGCCAAACTTTTTTTAGATCGAAACAACCCTAATCCAGCCTATTTAATTAATATTTTTTTAATTAAAACACTTGGTATAATTAAAAATGAAATTGGCGAAAAAAATTTCGCCTTATCTAATGAAGCATTGTGTTTCATGAAAGAATTAAAAGAATTTAAATACAAAGAAATGGCTATGCCAATTTTCACTGATTATTTTAATAACATTGAAAAAGCGCTCGATTCTGTATCCATATCTAGATTATCAAATCAACAATTTTTAGAAAGCAATCAAAATGCTGCGATAAATGCAGTTACATTATTATATGAATGTATTAATGAGTTATTAGAATACAAAAACAAATCAAAAAAAACATTTTTCAATAACATGTACCTAGATAATGCAACAAAAAATCATCTTCTTGCCAACCCACTGGAATATCCTTTTATTTTTAGCAAAAAAGAACAGTTAGATACTCAATCATCTATTCAATATCGTCTACTCAATGAATTTTCTCACCAAAAAAAATTGTTCGTGATGACAAACGAAGAAATAGCTAATACTTTAGACAAAAAACTACGGAGATACATTACAACAGCCGCAAAAACACCTCAATCGCAATCTAATGACAAACACCTCTTAGATTTTAAACTGAAGCGGAATTTACTTTCCCAATCAAAAGACATTACACCTCAAATGGATAGTCATATCAGTATTAGTAACCATAGAACATGTAACAATTATGATCTGCCTTCTTTTTTCTTCTCAAATAATAATAATGATGACAATAACTATGTCGTTCCTCACATATTATATTCAGAATCAGGGTCAGAATCAGATTCAAATTCAGATTCAACATCTAAAAATGAAAAAATTATCCAAGAACCGCCATTTCCCTCTCCTTGGTTAACGGGTATAGCAGAAATGGATCTTGCCTTTATTGAAAAAATAAAAGCAAATCATACAAAAGGATTGACTCAATACAAAGAATTTAATGATCGCTGTATTCAATATATTATAGAAGCAATTATGATGACCAGCGCGTTAACGTTGGAAGGTGTCATTGAATTGATATCAACCTGCATTTCATATACCGGCATCATCCCAAATAAAAATCTAGATGTGACCGACCTTAGTCCGCAAAAATTAGAGGAAATCGAAAAAAAATTAAATAATAAAATTGAATATTTTGGAAAATTTTGCGATCGCTTAAGTGATCTAACTGCCAAATTGATTTTTATCGGTTTCGAAAATAATACAAAAAATCAGGATGACATAGCGATCAACCAAATAGCGATTAACATTATTAGAGTGACTAAAATTATTGATAGCCTATACACTAACGGAAATTACAACGCTGCTATCGTTATTTATAATCAACTAGTCAATCAGTTGGTGTTTTTTAAATTTGCATCTCCAAAAATAACCCCTTTCATCGACAATTTGGCAAAAAAAATGTGGGAATTACAACAAGAAAATGGCTCGCTTTTTTATAACAAGCCATCAGACAAATTAATTATTCCTCACATTAACAGACTGACCGATGCGATTAAAGAAAAAGGAGCATTTTTTAATATACTCGAATGTATTAAAAAAGAAATCAATGGTGACTATTTAGATATTTTTAATCAACAAGATGTGATGGCCAATATGTATGCCCGGTTAGAATTAATTCAACTATCGCCTAAGATGTTAAATCCGCTTAACAAAAGATTGAATGAAATTAAAATGGAATTACTACCACCCAAAACACGAGAAGAAAAACAGATTATTCAATGGGAAAAAATAAAAATTCAGGAAAAAATAACGATTGCCAAAACTGTGATAACGAAAGAAAAACTAAAAGAGACTCCCATTATTTTAAAAAAGTTATTTAGTTTAGTCTACCCAGTGTATGAAATAAAAAAAACCAAAATGCAATTTTTTAGTAAAGAAACTGGAAAAAAAGCGACCATCCCTATTATCAACAAACAGGCCCGCTCGTTTCCTTAAACAAATAGTTTATAGCATGTGTTTTTCAACACAGTATAAACCGGCCACCCTTGCAACATCAGGTCTTGGTAAGGAGTCCAGCCACATTTACTCTGTGTGCTGGAAACTTTTGCCTTTTTATTAAGATCCACGATGACCCAATCATTTTCATTGGTAATCGCAAAAATTTCACGAGCACGCTGTGATGTAAGCGATACCACCTCAGGTAAGGTGATCAACCCTGCATGATAGGCATTCAGCAGCAACGGCAACATAAATTCAATTCCTGGCATTCCCGATGGACACTCCCCATAAGGCTGCGCTTTTTCCTCTAACGTATGCGGTGCGTGATCGGAGCCAATGGTATCAATCACTTTTTCATGAATCGCTGTAAACAGCGCTTCACGATGTTTTTCATCCCGCAACGGCGGATTCACCACCGCTTTGCCCGCTAAACGCCCATAAGCAGAGGTATCAAAAAATAAATGATGCGGCGTGGTTTCTGCAAAAACAGGTAATTTTTCCTGTTTAGCCGCTTTAATCAATGCAATTTCTTCCGCACTACTCACATGCAAAATATAAAGACGCGTACCATATTGCCGCGCTAACCCAATGGCTTTTTCCACCGCACGTGTTGCTACTTCTACATTACGAAGATGTGAATGGGCAGCATACGAATTCTCACCGCTATACGTTGCTTTACGCTCGCGGATCAAATGCTCATCCTCTGCATGCACCGCTACAATCATATTCTCTTTGGCAGCAATAGAAAAAACCGCATGTAAACTTTCATCGTCATCAATCACTAAATTTCCTGTGCTACACCCCATGAAAACTTTAATGCCAATAGCAGCGGTTTTCGTTTTTGCAATTTCAGCAAGGTGATGTTTATCTGCCCCAAAAAATAATTGATAGCGCAACGGGATCGCTGCTTCATTTAATTGTCGATCGATAATCGCTTTTTTTTCGTGCAACAAATTAGCGGTGATGGTCGGCGGTTTCGTATTAGGCATATCAAATACTGTCGTGCATCCACCGCGAATGGCGGCCTTGGCACCTGTGCGCCAATCTTCTTTATATTCCATTCCCGGCGTACGAAAATGAACATGCGGATCAATCACAGCCGGCATGATCGTTAAACCCGCACCGTCAATGATTGTTTCTTCATCACTTTGAATCGACAAATTCGTGATTTTGCCTTGAATAGTGCTAACACCTTGAATACGAATCATAGCTTGACTTGCACCTGATTACGATCGAATATTTTTTCGCAATAATGACAAATTAACTTCACCTGATTCCCCTGCTCTTCAATCTGAAAAGAACTTTCGACAGGTTCAGTATGGGTAATGCAAGCCGCAT
>SCTP01000021.1 GCA_004322325.1 Gammaproteobacteria bacterium
GGCACGAAGCTTTCATAAGCTTGGTTTAATTCTTTCAAATGTAAATATAATCTCGCATTGTCGATGGCCACAATAATTTGGCCAGAGAGCAAATTTATCAATTCCAATCGGTTGGGAGTGAAAGCTTCCGTGGTGAGATTATTTTCCATGTATAACAAGCCGCTTAAAATGCCTTGATTAATGAGGGGAACACATAAGACAGATTTAGGTTGTGCCTGTTGAATGTAAGGATCCGCAGCAAATTGCTCTGCATGGGCGGCATCATCTAATGTAAGTGGTGTTTTGGTGCGGGTTACATAATGAATAACGGTGATGGGTAATCGTTGTTCGAGAGGAAGAGATTGTAAGACGGTGACGATTTCTGTTTCAATGGAACCTTCTGCTTCAATAAACCATTGGCCATTTTTTTCTAATAATAAAAAGCCTTTTTGTGCGCCGACATTTTCAATCACAATATGCATCATTTTTTTTAATAAATCAGCTAAAATAATTTCGCGTGAAATGGCTTGCGCTGATTTCATGAGGCTGGCCAAATCTACTGTGTCAGCAATCGTGGGTGATAAAGGAGAGTTCGTGAGTAAATGCGGATAATCTTTTTCCACTTGTTTCACTTTGGCAACAGCGCCCCATTTTACATAACAATAATGCGCATCCGTCATATACGTTTTAGCAATTTTTTCTTTATGTTGGGCTAAATAAAATAAGGCAGCTAATTCGTTGGCGAGCGCTTCTTCATGCAGATAACGATTTTGCTTGGCCAATTGAATGGCTTGGTCAAAATAAGTCGCTGCTTGATCAACGTGGCCAGTAATATGAGCTACTTCTGCTTCTACTAAATAATACTTTTGACTAAAATTCATGGGCGCATAATGTGACCATTGTTTCATGAGGGTTTGATTGGCCTTCACTTGGTTTAATAATTGCTTTTTTTCTTTATTATCTGTTGTGAGGCGATAACGTGCTAGATAAACCAGTGAGGTAATAAAGCAAAAAGCAGGAACGGCAAAATGACCGCGGCTTTTCATTTTATCATCATATTTTTTAGCTTCTAAAAGATATTCATACGCTTGCTCATCATGATGAAAAAGATAGGCGAGTAATAATTTATTATGGTAAATGGCAAAAATACCGATATTATCTTTTTCAGCAATCAGTGTTGGCAGAACAGCTGTTTCATCAAAGGCACTGCCAATTAATGCTGTGTTTTCAGTTGTTCCTAAAAGATTTAATATCACTTGTAACGTGCTCATGACATTGAGATGAGACCATTTTAATCCCATGGATGCCAAGGCTTTCGCGTAGATTTCTATTTCTTTGGCTGCTTGAGTTAATTCTTTACCGCTTAAAAAAGTTCGATAAGAATAATCCACAATGCAATAACCAGCATATTCAATATTCCCGGTTTCTAAGGCTTTGTGATAAGTCTGTAAGAGGAGTGAGAGTGTCTTGTCCACATGATCATACCAATGCAAAATAGTGTGGCAATACAAATATTGCACTTGAATTTTCACCTTGTCAGAGGGAAAGCGCTCTGCTAGCTGTAAAGCAAACTGGCTAAACGGATAACCTATTTCGAAATGGTGAAAGAGATGACATTGCATGAATGCCCAGCCGATGTAAGCATTCGCAGACTCTGCACAATTACCGTATTTCACGGATAATCTCACCACGTTTAAAATCACGAGTAACGTTAATTTTCGGTCGATGAAATAAGCCACATAGCCTAGTTGAGTTAAGATGCGCATCGCTGCTAGGTAGCGAGGATCAGTCATGTCAGGTAATTGATCTAATTCCGTGATGGTTTTACGATGCATCAGCCATTTAACATACATTAAATCGACAATAATACGGAAATTCGTTGGCTGCGTT
This sequence comes from Gammaproteobacteria bacterium, assembly GCA_004322325.1. Classification (GTDB taxonomy): domain Bacteria; phylum Pseudomonadota; class Gammaproteobacteria; order DSM-16500; family DSM-16500; genus Aquicella. The sequence goes on from SCTP01000021.1 coordinate 1,870, forward strand.
GGAAAATTGACGCCGAGTAAATTTAATACGTTAATCGCTAGTCTGGCGGCTTCCATAAATTTATTTTGACTCGCCAGGTAATGTAACTGTATTTCATAAATTTTCATTTTATCGAGTAAATTTTCTATATTTTGAATCGCTATTTGTGCATATTTTTCCATTTCTTCCGGCTCAGCGGCTAAATAAGCTGCTTCGACGGTGCTGGTGTAGAGAGGAAGGGTCAGTGAATACTGATCTGTCCATGATTGAGTGGTTAACAGAGCTAACCCTGTTTTGAAGTAAGTGAGAGCGGGTTTGTAAGCAATAGAGAGTAAGGCTTTTTTCCCTGCAGTGAGATTTAATGCAGCGACTTTTTCTCTTTCATCAGGATGAGTGATTAAGTCGATGCCAAAATTAATTTGGTTAACAATATCAAGAACAGCATCATGTAATTGGTCTGGTGCGGTGTGTTCGAATAATAAGCGGCCGATTTTTAAATGAATAGCTGGTCGGTGCTTGGGTTCAATTAATAAATAAGCAGCATGTTGAACATGGTCATGTAAAAAATGAAAGATAGTGTCTGCTTGATAAGCATTATCACTGGCAGTGATCAAACCTGCTTGTAAGGCGTCCCATAATAAATCCGCTGTTTGCGGAATCGGTTTGTCAGCCACGAGAGCGAGTGTGGCTAGATTAAACTGATTCCCTAAGCAGGCGGCGAGTTGGACAATTTCTTGTGTATGGCGAGGTAATTCCTTGATTTTTTCGGCCATGAATTC
>SCTP01000169.1 GCA_004322325.1 Gammaproteobacteria bacterium
GCACAGCAGAGCACTCGTGGTCAGTTGGTATGATCACAATGGTTCTCATGAACGAGCTTAAAAAAGAATTCGGTGCCATTGATGAATTAAAAACTCTCAAACTATCCCTCATCCATGATGTAGTAGAAATTTATGCGGGTGATGTCATCGCTTTCGATGCTGAGGCGCGTAAAAACAAAGAAAAGGTGGAAGCAGAAGCGCTCACAAAACTGATGGCAATTTATCCTGAGTTTGGCCAGCAATTACACGACTTGTGGTATGAGTTTGAGGACAAGAAAAGTCTTGAAGCTCAAATCGCGAAAGCGGCGGATGCCATTTGTCCCATCTTCCAGCGTCTTCAATCAAACCAATCGTATATTCCTTTTGGCATTACCATTGCTCATCTGGAAAAAACAAAGTATCCGCATTTCATGTTTAGTAAAACATTTACTACTTTAGATCAGCGTTTGAAAACTGACTTGCTGGAGAAAAAGCTTATTGAAGCTTAACCCACGATACTCCGCAACATCCACGCCATCTTATCATGCTCCGTCTTCCGCTGAATCAACAAATCCATCGTCACCTCATCCCCACTTTTTTCAACCACCAGAAATAACCCCTCAATCATCTTCCCCACCGCTTCATGATCTGCCAACAATAGTTTAATCATCACTTCCGCCTTTAAGTCGTTACCCGCCTCCTTCAGCGACGTCAGCTTCAAAAACTGCCCCATCGATGCCGGTGCCAATGCTTGCAAAGCCCGAATACGTTCCGCAAGCACATCGGTCGCTTCCGCTAACGCTTCATACTGCGCTTCCAGCATCTTATGATAGTCAAAGAAGTGTGGCCCCCGGATGTTCCAATGAAAATTTTGCGTCTTCACATACAGCACATACGTATCCGCCAGCAAATGCGATAAGCCATCGACCACTTTATTCGTCATATCTTCTTCTCCTGATTCAAAATTAACTGCTATAATGAGCCTAGCATAACGTCACGATCGCTTAACCGAAAATACAATTTTTCTATAGCCGTGATAGCTTTTTTAGTAACACAATGATAATTCGACGTGTTTCGCTTGCCCGTTACTCAAAAGTCGACTAGAATAGCGTCCGTTACTGCGGGGTGGAGCAGTCTGGTAGCTCGTCGGGCTCATAACCCGAAGGTCGTAGGTTCAAATCCTGCCCCCGCTACCAATTATAATGTGAGAATAATAGAAAACCCCTTTTGGGGTTTTTTGTTTTAAAGAGTGGCCGTGGCTAGTATAAGATGAGAAAGATTGATCCAGCTTTACATGACAAATTAGTAACCCTCATTAATTCAATGGGTTACGAAATGGTGGGCGGTGAGTTGTTTCCGCAAGGCGGTGCAACCATCTTTCGCATTTATATTGATCGCCCAACTGGCGTGACACTGGATGATTGCTCCCTCGTGAGCCGCCAAGTGAGCGCGATGATGGATGTCGAGGATCCTGTTCGAGGCCGATATGTGTTAGAAGTGTCCTCGCCAGGTGTGAATAGGCCATTGTTTGAGCTTGAGCATTACCGGAAGTTTATCGGTCATCGGGTTAAAATCCGATTACACGCACCGGTTCACGAGCGTCGGCAGTTCAAAGGAGTGCTGACGCGAGTAGAAGGCGATGAGATCTATCTGTTGATAGACGACTCAACGCAAGAGGTGAGCTTGCCTTTCTCAGCGATTGAAAAGGCAAATTTAATTGAGGATATCCGTTTCTGAAGTGTGAGGTCACGCTATGAATAAAGAGATCTTATTAGTAGTTGAGGCTGTATCCAACGAAAAAGGCGTGGATAGAGAAGTCATTTTCCAAGCCATTGAAGCGGCTTTGGAAACGGCGACGAAAAAGAAGGCTGATCAAGAAATTGATGTGAAAGTCGAAATTAATCGTAAAACAGGCGATTACGCTACTTTTCGTCGTTGGCTCGTGATCGATGAAGCCCAGGATGACGATGAGGGCGATGATGGCATGACGAAACTGGCGTTGAGCCACGCGAAAAAATATCGTCCAGATGCGAAAGTGGGTGAAGCTATCCTCGAGCCAATGGAATCGATCGAGTTTGGCCGTATTGCCGCGCAAAAAGCAAAGCAAGTGATTATACAAAAAGTGCTTGAAGCTGAACGTGCTCAAATGATTCAAGCCTATCGCGAAAAAATTGGTCAATTAATCCATGGCACGGTTAAAAAAGTGACGCGTGATTTTATCGCCTTAGATCTGGGTGGTAATGCCGAAGCCATTCTGTCACGCACGGAGATGATGCCACACGAAGCTTTTCGTACCAGTGATCGAGTTCGTGCTTATTTGTACGATATCCATGCTGATGGCATGAAGAGCCCGCAAGTCTTAGTGAGCCGCACTCATCCCAATATGCTCATCGAATTATTCAAAATTGAAGTGCCTGAAATTGGCGAAGAATTGATCGAGATTAAAGCCGCCGCACGTGATCCAGGATCGCGAGCAAAAATTGCGGTGAAGACTAACGACGGTCGCATTGATCCCATTGGTGCTTGTGTGGGGATGCGCGGTGCGCGTGTGCAAGCCGTGTCCGGTGAATTGGGCGGTGAGCGCATCGATATCATCTTATGGGATGATAATCCGGCTCAACTCGTCATTAATGCCATGTCGCCAGCAGAAGTGGCATCGATTGTAGTCGATGAAGATACGCACACGATGGATCTCGCTGTTAAAGCAGAACAATTATCACAAGCCATTGGCCGTCATGGTCAAAATGTTAAGTTGGCGAGCGATTTAACTGGCTGGACGCTCAATGTGATGACGGAAGATGAAGCAAGAGCAAAATCCGCTGCAGAGGGTGAAAAAGTATTAAAGTTGTTTGAAGAGAAATTAGGCGTAGAAACAGCGGTAGCTGAAATATTGGCAAACGAAGGCTTTTCTTCTCTCGAAGAAATCGCTTATGTCCCTGTGCAAGAGCTCTTAGACATTGAGGGCTTTGATCAAACCCTAGTCAATACCTTACGAGAGCGAGCGAAAACAGCTTTATTAACCCAAGCGATTGCAGAAGAGCAAGCTTTAGAAGCAGAACCCGCACAAGATTTGCTGGAAATGGAAGGGATGGACAAGCAATTAGCGTATAAATTAGCAAGTCATGGTATTGTTACCCGCGAAGATTTGGCAGAACAGTCGGTAGACGATTTATTGGAGATTGAAGACATTCAAGAAGATCTTGCAGCAAAATTAATTATGACAGCTCGAAAGATATGGTTTGATGATGAAGAAACCGATAAGGCTTAACCAATCGGGTGGAGGCAAGTCCGCGTGGCGAATAAATTGAGTATTGAAGAGTTTTCTAAGAAAATAGGTAGACCGGTTGATCGTGTGCGTGATCAATTGACCGATGCAGGAATTGCTGTTGGTAATTATGTTAATGAAGAAGAAATGGAATTATTTTTACGCTATTTGCAGCGGCAGCATGGCACACAAGAAGAATTGGTATTACGTCGCGCAAAAACGAAAACGAGCGAAATTAAGCTAGGTGGCTCGCATGGTATGGGCGGTAAAACAGTGAGTGTTCAAGTACGTAAAAAACGTACGATCATAAAACGTCCCCTGGTAGAAGAAAAAGATAGGCCGGAAGAGGTGAGTGAGGTCGCAGTAGAAGTAGTAGAAGCAGAACCGTTAACGCCGCCTGCGGAAATAACCGAAGCAACACCAGTGATTGAAGCGCCTGTTACAACTCCGCCGGTTGAAGCGCCTGTTGAAGCATCTGCACCAGCCGCTGCCGTCGTAGAAGAAAAAACCGAAGACAAAGCCAAAGCTGGTATGAAGCGCAAAGAAAAACCGCGTGATGAACTTGACCAAGAAGAATCCGAAAGCGAAAGGCAGAAAAAGAAAAAGAAATCACGCGATACCTCCTCCCGTGTGAGTGAGGAGAAAAATTTTGCTGCGTTATTATCCCGCGGTGCGGATTTAGGCCGCGTTTTGCGTCGAGCAGAAGAAGATACTTCTGAGACGGGGATCAGAAAAGCAAATAAAATTCGCTCCGCTATTCATTCGAAAGTCAAAGTGCAAGCGTTTACTAAACCCACGGCACCCTTGGTGCATGAAGTAGAAATTCCGGAAACTATTAATGTGGGTGAATTAGCGCAGCGCATGTCCGTTAAAGCGGGCGAAGTGATTAAAGCGTTGATGAAAATGGGCACCATGGCCACCATCAATCAAACGATTGACCAGGATACAGCGGTGTTATTGGTCGAAGAAATGGGCCATAAAGCGAAACCCGTCAGTTCCGATGCGATTGAGCATGATTTAGTGAAATCGGTGGAAGTCAAAGGGGAAGCGATGCCGCGTCCGCCTGTCATCACCATCATGGGCCATGTCGATCATGGTAAAACGACGCTGCTTGATTATATCCGTACCACCAAAGTGGCTGCACAAGAAGCTGGTGGTATTACTCAGCATATTGGTGCGTATCATGTGCAAACGCCAAAAGGAACGATTACCTTTCTGGATACCCCCGGTCACGCAGCGTTTACCGCTATGCGCGCACGCGGTGCGAAATTAACCGATATCGTCATTCTCGTCGTCGCAGCGGATGATGGTGTGATGCCACAAACCATCGAGGCCATCCAGCATGCTAAAGCGGCGAATGTGCCGATTGTCGTTGCTGTAAATAAGATGGATAAGCATGGCGCGGATCCTGAGCGTGTGAAATCCGAATTAGCGCAACATGGTTTAGTCGCCGAAGATTGGGGTGGCGATGCCATGTTTGTCCCCATTTCAGCAAAAACCGGTATGGGCATTGATGGCCTACTGGATTCCGTTTTAGTGCAAGCCGAAGTGTTGGAATTGAAAGCGGTGGTAGACTGCCCTGCTCGAGGGGTTGTCATTGAATCACGTCTTGATCGTGGCCGTGGTGCCGTGATGAGTGTATTGATTCAACAAGGGACGTTGCATAAAGGCGATATCATCTTAGCTGGACTCGAGTATGGCCGTATCCGTGCTTTGCACGATGA
>SCTP01000170.1 GCA_004322325.1 Gammaproteobacteria bacterium
CCAAGCCATTTTAGACATCTTTGCCAAAGCCACGCATTACATTGCGGAGGGAGAGATTTTACAGTTGGTGAACTGCAATAATCCGGATACGACAGAAGAATTTTACTTCGAGATCATTCAGCGCAAGACAGCCAAGCTATTTGAAATCGCCGCCCAACTAGGGGCCTTGCTTGTCTCGGAAGCGGAGAGCGATGTCATGCCTTTTAGGGACTATGGCTTGCATTTAGGGTTAGCTTATCAACTGATCGATGATGCGCTTGATTATAGCCAGTCGGCAGAGGAAACGGGTAAAAACGTGGGGCAAGATATTGCTGAAGGCAAAAGCACGCTGCCGCTGATCCATGCCATGCGCCGTAGTAAAGGGGCTGATTTAAGCTTATTGCGAGAGGCGGTCAAGACAGGTAATAGTCATCATTTGAAAGATATTCTTGGAATTATTGAATCTACCGATGCAATAAAGTACACTGCCGACGCAGCAAAACACCATGCCCATCAGGCAAAGCTAGCGTTGGCCCAGATTGCTCCGTCGCCTTATCGACAAGCGCTGGAAACGTTAAGTGATTTTGTTGTGGAACGAACGTATTAATTATTCGGGGTGTGGCTCAGCCTGGTAGAGCGCTGCCTTCGGGAGGCAGATGTCGCAGGTTCAAATCCTGTCACCCCGAGTTTTATGAAATATCCCCTCAGCTTATCTATTCTTTTTTAACCTAGTCTAAAATTTGATAAACTAACCCAATTAGGATTTTATATTATGAAAGCACGAATTTCTTTTGATACACTTGCTTATGCTAACCGGCTAAAAGCTGCTGGCGTTGACCCAAAAGCAGCTGAAGCCCAAGCGGAGGTCAATGCAGACATGATAGCGACTCTACTGAATGATGCGTTAGCAACCAAACAAGATATTAGTGAATTATCTCTTAGCACAAAGCAGGATATTGCTGAAGTCAATATACAAATCCGAAAGGTACATTCTGAATTAATACAAGAAATCAAAAATACACGTTCTGATTTAGAGCATCAAATTAAAGAGGTCCGCTCTGACTTAGAACATCAGATCACAGAAACTCGATCGGGATTGGAAAAGCAAATTCATGAAACCAGGTCCAGTTTAGAGAAACAAATTCAAGAAACCAGATCCGGATTAGAGAAGCAAGTTCACGAAACCAGATCCGGATTAGAAAAGCAAATTCACGAAACTCGATCCGGATTAGAAAAGCAAATTCACGAAACTCGATCGGGATTAGAATTGAAAATGTCTGAATTAGAAACCCGTCTAGTTTTTAAGTTGGGCGCAATGATTGTTGCAACCGTTACAATAGCAGCAACACTGCTTTCTTTACTGATAAAAACATAATCAGTTACACTATCCCCATGCAAAAACGAAGACCCACGCTCCAACACATCGCCATCGACCTGCTGGTACGCGGTAAATACCAGCCGCGGCAGCATTTTGACCCGGAAAAGCTGCAAGAACTGGCTGATTCCATTAAAAGTACCGGCGGCTTATTGCAGCCTATCGTCGTCCGCCCCGCTCATCAACAATATGAAATCGTCGCCGGCGAAAGACGATGGCGAGCAGCACAGTTGGCAGGGTTAGCCGAGGTCAGCTGCCTCGTCTGCGATTATACAGATGAGCAAGCTTTGCAAGCCTCCATCGTTGAAAATATTAGCCGTGCAGATTTAAACCCCATCGAAGAAGCGCAAGCGTATCAACGTTTGATTGATGAATTTCAGTATTTACATGAAGAAGTCGCCGCCTCCGTCGGTAAATCACGTACGGCGATTACGAATTGCTTGCGTCTGTTAAAATTAGACGCACGAGTGCAAACCTTGCTGATTGCTGGGCAGCTTTCAGAAGGCCATGGCAAAATTCTTGCTGGCCTTTTGCCCCCGCAGCAGATGGAACTAGCAGAACGTTGCGTACAAAAAGGCTGGAACGTCCGCAAAATGGAACTGGAAGCGAAAAAATTACAGCAAGCAGTCCCCACTGAAGGACGTTATAGTGATGCCAATCTTAAACGCTTGGAAACTTCTCTGTCTGAACACGTTGGTAATCGAGTACAAATTGATTATGAAGAACGTGGCGGCGGGTATATTCAAATCCGATTTAATAATATTGATGAGCTAGAAGGCCATTTCGAGCGGATTGGGTTTAAGTATGAAAATTAATTCACTGTCATATTCATCGCAATGCCAATCGTCGCATGAACAATCAAGGCAGGATAAATTGATCGTGTTCTTAATGTCAGATAGTTCAACATTACACTCGCTGGAATAGACAAAATAATTTCTATCCCGGGTTTCCCTAAATGCGCTAATGTAAAGAAAATATCCGTCACCCAAAAACTATGCCACCCTATTCTCCTCCACAAACTGAGGAATAAAAAACCACGGAAAAAAAATTCTTCGGAAAAATAATAGACCGGCACTAACACCAACTGCATAAAAATAAAACTGACCGTATCGACATGCCCGAAAGAATAATAATGCTTGAACTGCGATTGGTGCGCACAAAACAAAGTGAGAGGGATGACAATACAATAAGCCAGTAAAATTAATCGCAAAGCGACCCAATTATTCAACGGACGTCTTAATCCAAGATCAAAATACGGTTCTCGAAACAAAACCCGCCCAACGATCAGGGGCACTAAAAAGAATAAAAATAAAGTATAAAGATCTAGAAATAAAAGCGAAGGGATGGTTTTACCATCAAAAACACCAAAATAACGCTGATAATAAAAAGGTGCCTCGACTTCATAAAACAATACTGCCGTGGCAAAGACTAACATCATAGGCGCTGAGATCAGCCTTAAAGGGTTATGTCGTAGCATCATGCTCTACACTCGCTTGCAAACGAGCGATACTCGCTTTGATCCTTTTCAATCCTTTATCAACACTCTTTTGACGAGAACTCAAATGCGGATTGAGTACCACTGTTGCATGATTAATGTGTTCAAGATAGCGAATTAAAACGTCAGAAGGAAGAAATAGCATCTCATAGCCCGCTTCCACTAAGCGCTTATGCATTTCCTTCCCTGCTACTTTATCACCATCACCAAAATGCAAATTCAACTGTTTAAGCAAATCAGTACGATACATCGCACAATGGCTGCGCAGGTAATAATAATTTTTACCAATCCCAGCTAAACCATGATTTGTTTTGCCAATAAGAAAATAATAAAAACGCTGGAAGCTGTGTTCGAAATATTTTAATAACCGTCGTAGCCAGGATTTGGATTCTAATTTCCATGATCCCACCCCTGCTATCGTTGGACGTTTTTCGATTTGGTCGATTAAAAATGTGAGCCACGCTGGATGTTTCACTAACGTATCGGTATGAATCGATAACACATACGGCGTCGTGACACGATCAAGCGCCATATCTAAGGCGTGCGCATGCGATTGGACAGGGGATTCGCCAGGAATAGCGCGGCGTTCAATTAATTCAATCCAGGAAAGCGTGCGAAGATAGGCGAGCGAATCATCTTGCGAATCATTATCAATCACGATGATCTTAGCTAGTGCAAGATTCGTGTGTTTACGCAATAAACGCAGGCATAACTTGGTTAATTCCAGCGTTTTATAATGAGGCACTAAAATGGTCACGAGGGGTTGTGTCATACAGACTCCATCAGGGATTGAAGATGACCCATCATGGGCCGAACGCCATCCAATAAATGTAGCGATAACAATTCAGCATATGTCACCCACAAAAGCTGCTGATTCTCTTTCCCATGCGGCTCGCCTGTAAAATCATCGACACGCCAGATTTCAAGCGCCACCGTTTTATCAGGATAAGAATAAGTATAATCAAGCCAATGCTTAGCTAGGATCACGTCTATCCCTAATTCTTCCTGCAATTCACGCACTAAGGCTGCTTCGCCTGTTTCATCCGCTTCAATTTTGCCGCCTGGAAATTCCCAATAACCACTATAAGATTTTCCTTGCGGCCGTTCTGCCACTAATAATTTACCTTCCCTTTTTAATACCCCTACCACCGCGCGTATCAATCTAATCTCCCGTGACAGTGCTTGTATTTTTTACCTGAACCACACGGACAAGAATCATTACGCCCTACTTTTGGCGTGCTGCGCGTCGTCGTTTCACTCGGTTGTAAAGCATCAATTGCACCATGCTTATATTCCATCTGCTGATGATTCACCGCTTGACGGCGTTGTACTTCTAACTGCTCCACATCTTGCTCGATTCTGACTTCAAACTTGCTGAGTGTAGAAATCAACTGATAATTAATTTTATCCAGCAACTGCGCAAATAATTCAAACGACTCACGCTTGTATTCTTGCTTCGGATTTTTTTGTGCATAGCCGCGCAAGTGAATGCCTTGACGTAAATAATCCATCGCGGCTAAATGCTCACGCCAGCAGGTATCGAGAGTTTGCAGCATCAAAGCTTTTTCAAATTGGCGCAGAATAGCCGCACCTGCTTGTGCTTCTTTTTGCTGATAAGCTTCGTTAAACGCCGCTTGAATACGCTTGATTAACTGCTCTTCATCTAACATTGCTTCTTGATCTAACCATTGGTGCACTGGCAACTTTAAATTGAAATCGTTTTCTAAGCGCTGCTCGAGCCCTGGCACATCCCATTCTTCTTCCATGGTATGCGGCGGAATAAAGGTGCTCACCAACTGTTCTACCACGCGCTGGCTGATTTCCGTAATGGCTTCCCCTATTTCAGTCGCAGCGAGTAAGTCGTCGCGCTGGCGATAAATCATTCTACGCTGCTCATTCGCAACGTCATCGTATTCCAGCAATTGTTTACGCACATCAAAGTTATAGGCTTCTACTTTGCGCTGCGCATTTTCAATACTTCGTGACAACATGCGTGATTCCAACGCCACACCTTTTTCCATACCGATACGCTGCATAATGGCATTTAACCGTTCACCGCCAAAAATACGCAATAAATTATCTTGTAATGATAAATAAAACCGCGACTTGCCCGGATCCCCCTGACGGCCTGACCGTCCACGCAATTGATTATCGATACGGCGTGACTCGTGTCGTTCCGTCCCTAACACATATAAGCCGCCCGCTTTCACGACTTGATCATGACGCGCTTGCCAATCGTCTTTATGCTCCTCACTGCCTAAATGACCGCCTAAAACAATGTCCGTCCCACGGCCTGCCATGTTGGTCGCGATCGTCACCGCTCCTGGACGCCCTGCTTCCGCCACAATCTGCGCTTCTTTTTCGTGAAATTTAGCGTTTAATACTTGGTGTGCGATCTTTTCTTTTTTCAATAAATTGGATAAATGTTCTGAAGCTTCAATCGAAGTTGTACCAACAAGAATGGGCTGACCTGTCGCATGAGTGTGCTTAATATCTTCCACAATCGCGGTAAACTTTTCCTCCCCCGACATATAGACAAAATCAGGTAAGTCGGCACGAACCATCGGTTTATGCGTCGGAATCACCACGACTTCTAAGCCATAAATCTGCTGGAATTCATAAGCTTCGGTATCCGCCGTGCCAGTCATGCCGGCGAGTTTGCCATAGAGACGAAAATAATTTTGGAAAGTGATGGATGCCATGGTTTGGTTTTCTTGGTTAATCTTCACTTTCTCTTTCGCTTCCACCGCTTGATGTAACCCATCTGACCAACGTCGGCCCGGCATGGTACGACCGGTATGCTCATCGACAATCACGACTTCGCCATGCTGGACAATATAATCAACATCACGATGAAATAAGGTATGCGCCCGCAAGGCCGCTGAGATATGGTGCATCAGAACAATGTTCTGCGCATCGTATAAACTTTCGCCTTCTTTCAATAAGTCTGCTTTCATCAGCAAGTCTTCAACATGCTGATGGCCTTCTTCGGTGAGATAAGCCTGCTTGGTTTTTTCATCCAAACTATAATCACCTGGGCCTTCTTTCTCTATTTGACGAACCAGCTGAGGGATAATCGTGTTGATGACGGTATACAGTTCAATACTATCTTCAGCTGCACCAGAAATAATCAATGGCGTACGAGCTTCGTCGATGAGAATGGAGTCCACCTCATCCACGATGGCATAGTGGAGGCCTCGCTGGACTTTTTCACCCAAGCTAAACACCATGTTATCGCGCAGATAATCGAAGCCAAATTCGTTATTCGTGCCATAGGTGATATCCGCTGCGTACGCTTTTTGCTTGTCTACAGGCAGCATGCCTTGAGAATTAACGCCGACAGTCAAGCCTAAGAAATCATACAAAGGTCGCATCCATTCCGCATCGCGGCGCGCGAGATAATCGTTGACGGTAATGATGTGCACCCCTTGGCCGGTCAGCGCATTAAGATAGGCCGAAAGTGTCGACATCAGCGTCTTGCCTTCACCCGTGCGCATTTCAGCAATATTGCCGCCGTGTAACACCATGCCGCCGATCAATTGCACGTCGAAATGCCGCATCTTCAAGGTTCGCTTAGATACTTCGCGCACGACCGCAAATGCCTCGGGCAGCAAGTCATTGAGCGTCGCCCCTGCTTGCAGGCGTTGCTTAAATTCTGCTGTTTTCGCTTGCAAAGCCGTATCAGACAAGGCAGCGATCTGCGGTTCCAGGGCATTAATTTTTTCCACGACCTTCCAATAGCGACGGATGACACGTTGATTGCGACTGCCGAAGACGTAGGTCAGAATGTTTGAAATAGGATGACTTAACATAATGAGATCATTACCTAGGCTTACCAGAAAAAGTCACACAAAGATGCTTGAATTGAGCTGAAAAATCAAGGGAATTGTAGTATTTTGACTAGATGACGACACCCCCATTCAAAAAAATTGCCGGTTACCTGCAAGCTCAAGGCCAAGAGTTACAGTTTGTGCTGGCTAAAGCAAAAAAACTGGCTGAGTTGAACCAGCAAATCGCCCTGCTGTTAGATCCTCCCCTGAGAGAATATTGCCAGGTTGCCAATCTGGAAAGAGGCCGTTTGGTGATCTTGGCTGCCAATGGCTCGATTGCGACCCAGCTGCACTTTCGCCTTCCTGACCTGCTCAAACGATGCCAGCAAGACCCCGCCTTACAGTCGATCCGGGAAATTCACTGTAAAGTAAGGCTGTCGCAGATGCCATCTACTCAACCAGCTGACGAGATGATGAAGCCGCTATCTCCCGACACCGCTGAGGCAGTCAAGGAAATAGCGCAAAGTTTAGATGATCCTCGATTAAAAGCGATCATGGAGAAAATTGCTAGTCGGGTGGCTAAGCTTCCACCAAAATAGGCCGTACGTAAGAAATGGGCGCCGTTTTGGTATCTTCAAACGTGACAAATTCCCAGGCAGATTGATTAGCCAGCAAAGCTCGCAGCAGCTTATTATTCAAGGCATGACCCGATTTATAGCCGGTGAAAGAACCAATTAGGCTGGACCCTAGCAAATACAGGTCGCCCACTGCATCCAGAATCTTATGTTTGACGAATTCGTTTTCATAACGCAAACCGTCTTCATTTAACACGCGATAGTCATCGATGCCAATGGCATTATCTAAGCTTGCTCCACGGGCAAGGTTCATGGCCTGGAGTTTTTCAAAATCAGCCATAAAACCAAACGTACGGGCGCGACTCACTTCTTTGACATAAGAGAGACTGGAAAAATCCAGCGTCGCTGTCTTGGTTTGATGCTTAAACAACGGATGGTCGAAGTCGATAGTAAACGTGACTTTGAAGCCGTTAAAAGGTTCAAAACATGCCCATTTATCGCCATCGCTGATCTTCATTTTGCGCTTGATGCGGATAAACCGTTTCGGCGCATGCTGTTCTTCAATCCCAGCGGATTGAATCAAGAAGACAAAAGGACCGGCACTGCCATCCATGATGGGAATTTCTGATGTCGTGATATCGACATAAGCATTATCAATGCCTAAGCCTGCAAAGGCGGACAAGAGATGCTCGACGGTCGAGACGCGGACGTTGTTCTTTACCAGTGTGGTGGATAAGGTTGTATCCCCCACATATTCTGCTAAAGCGGGAATTTCCACCATGGGATTAAGATCAATACGGCGGAAACGAATGCCTGTATTTTCGGGGGCGGGACCCATAAACATATCGGTCCGCTCACCGGTGTGTAATGCGATACCCGTCGCTTTAATGACGGTTTTAAGTGTACGTTGTCTAATCATTCCATGCTTCTGATTTTTCATAGCACCTTGAACATGTTAGCATAATGTGATGTTTTTTGGAACAAAAATAAAGGGAAGCCTAGCAAGATTGCTATCAGGCTTCCTGTGTGCCTTTTTATCATGTTTGAACCGGAAGATCCATCATTTTATAGAAGCAACTCGCTTGCCCTCATTTTTAGGGTAAACCTCTTCATTCTGAGGTCGGTTCGGATGAGCATAGAGACCAGTTTGGTGCATTGCCTTAATAGAGGTATAGAACCGATCTTCTTGTAATTCTCTCAAGGTTGCTAGCACTGCTTCAGGCTCCGGACGATCTTCTGGCTCTGACGCGGTCATTTTTTCTACTAACGATAACAAGCGTTTTTTTGATTCTGGCATCATACGATCCGCATCTATAATGGACTCTAAAGCACCATCATGAAGTTCCAGCCTAAAACATATACCGTATGAATACACCTCTCTCTTCGCACCACTATCGATACCCTTAACTATCTCCGGCGCCACGTAGTCTTTTGAACCACAATTGATATCGCTCACTGTCTTTTTCATTCCCACAAGCGTACTCAGGCCAAAATCCACATTCCGTGCCCCTCTTACACAGACAGGATCTTGCAGACTATCAATATCAACAATCGTGTTATCTAGTTTAGCATCGCGATATTCAATGCCTTTTTTATATATGTTGTTGATATAGTCCTCTAGCACTTTCTCCATAATTCTTAGGTGCGTGCCGATACTTAAATAAGGATTAGTACGATCCCTATTCACAATATCAATCCAACATTCTCCAGGCACATATTCCATTGGTATGAAACTATAGTGGGTATAATATAAATCTTCTCTATAGGCAAAGAAGCACGGTTCCACCATGAAACCAGCTAATTCTGTTATTTTACTCTCTCGTTCTACTTTGAGATTTGGTACATTTATTTGCACTTTAATTACTTCATTTGAAGGAATAAATTCATTACCCACCTTTACACCTAGACGATAGACTGCACCATATCCTCCTTTGCAGATTAGACGCGTAGTGGGAACATAATCAGTCAACCGATATTCACATCCATCAATAGTAACAACCGCTTTTTTGATACGATATAATCCTTCCTGCAAAAGGTTAGGATCAATGATAGGCCCCAAAGAACGTGTTCTCATGAGATCTCTCCTCATTAGTTTGTTTTATTTTTATTTGTTAG
>SCTP01000171.1 GCA_004322325.1 Gammaproteobacteria bacterium
GAGGGTTTAAAACAGCCGCATACGCTTGTAAATAAAGAATGATGGATTCTGGCGATGCAGGCAAACGTCCACCCCACTTTTCGAAATGTTGAATATCATTACGGTACGCTTTTCGCGTATTTTCACTCGTCGCTGCTTTAATATAGGGGTTAGAAACCCAAGTGGTTAATGATTGCTCTGATAACGGTACAGGCGGTTGCTTCATCAGTAATATCCTTTTTTCAATTTCTTCTATTATTTTCGATAATGATTCTTATTGATAGTAAAATATTTATTTATTTTGTATTGATTAAAATAATAAATAACGATAAATTACGAGATACGTTATTTTAAATTAGTACAAGGAATTCGACAATGGCACGGTTAGGCGTCACTTATCAGGATATTGCAAATGCGGCGAATCAATTGGTTGGTCAAGGGGAGCGGCCCACGATTGAGCTGATCCGTCGCCTCCTCGGCACCGGTAGCAGTACCACGATTGGCAACCATTTGCGTCAATGGCGAGCGGAGCAAGATGAAAAGACCACTGTGGCAGGCAAAGAACAACTCCCGTCCGAATTAATGGCAGTAATAAAAGGATTATGGGATCGCCTGGTACAACATAGTAATGAGAAGATTGGGGCAGCAGAAAATCAATTTTTACAAGAAAAGCAAACATTACAAGAAGAATTTGACCAAGTAAAACAAACCTATCACCAGTTGCAGCAGCAATATGAACAATTAAAGCAAGAGAAAATATCACTTTCTGCTGATAAAAACGCACTTGAAACGGCGCTAACGAAAGAAATCAAAGAACATGCTGCTCTTAAATCGGGTTATGAGGGGCTTTCAAAGCAATTAAATGAGAAAAGTGAACGGATCGATGAGCTCACTCGTTTACATAAGCAAACCCAAGCCAACCTTGAACATTATCGTGAAAGTACACGCGAGCAACGTTTATTGGATCAACAACAGCATGAAGAGCAGAAACAAGCGCTGCAATCAGAATTAAAAGAAGTGAAAATGCAATCATCTGTTACCGCTGAAAAAATGCTCGCTTCGCAACAAGAAAATGCTCAACTTCAGCAAGTGAATACTGTTCTGCAAAATAAATATACTCAACTGACATCACAATTTGAAAAAAGCGAGCAAGAAAAAAATAAATATGCAGAGAAGATGGAACATTGGCAAAAGAAAGCTGAACATCAATCCAACCATCTTACCGAGTTACAGACTGAAACTAAACTATTGGCGCAACAACTGACACTAACCAAACACACACTGGAAGAGCTGAAAGAAGAAAATAAACAATTAGCACATGAAAAATGGGCATTAGCGCAAGAGAAAGCACAGTTAATAGGACAATTGAAACAAATGCAGGTGATGGAAAAAAATTTAACAGTCTAGGGAACCCCTGTTGCTGTAAACGTTGCTGTCGTCGAGCTGGGACCTGTTAACGTACAAGTGACAATGGCATCCGTTGCGACAGCAAGGGAAGTAATGGTATATCCTGAGGGCAATCCTCCTTGCAAAGCATTGGCTAGATTTGTGCAATTGGTGACACTCACCCCTAATGAAGCATTGACCTTTCTTGCCGCATAATTAGCGCCATTTGCCGCTGAAAGCGCGCCTGCAATTGCGTTAGTGGTACTACTTTGCGCGTTGGTAGAGAGGTTAATGAATTTTGGAATGGCCACCGCGGCTAAAATGCCGATAATGGCAATGACAATGATCAGCTCAATGAGTGTAAAGCCCTTTACTTTGACTTGCATAGAAATCCTTAGTCCAAACGATTGTTCAATCATACCCTTATCTTACCTGGTGGTTCAACTATGAGATTAATGATAACATAGCCATTTTTTGTGCCTGAGGTCTTGCTGTGAAGATAATAAGTAACTTATTTAAAACCGCCATTCGAGAAGCCTTTGGCGAAGCGGCCGACGATTGTGACCCCTCTATTCAGCCGGCAGCAAGAGCTGAATATGGTGATTATCAAGCCAATTTTGCCATGCGTTTGGCTAAAAAGTTGCAAAAAAAACCGGTGGATATTGCAAATGCAGTGATCGCCAAATTGAATCATCCGGCTATTTTTAAATCATTAGAGGCTTCTGGCCCTGGTTTTATCAATATTTTTCTCACCAATGAGTTTTTAGCCCAGCAGTTACAACCGTTAGTCAATAATAGTCGTTTAGGGATAGAGAAAGAGGCAAATGCCGAAACAGTGGTAGTGGATTATGCCAATGCCAACGTCGCGAAAGAAATGCATGTTGGTCATATTCGTTCCATCGTTATTGGCGATGCCATCGTACGCATTCTAGAATTTTTAGGCCATCCCGTGATCCGGCAAAGCCATTTGGGTGATTGGGGAACGCAATTTGGGATGCTCATTGAGTATCTGATCGAGACAGGTGCGGAAAAACAAAGACACACGGTGAGTGATTTAGATCCTTTATATAAAAAATCAAAAGAACGTTTTGATGCTGATCCTGTATTTGCTGATAAGGCACGCGCACGGGTGGTGGCGT
>SCTP01000022.1 GCA_004322325.1 Gammaproteobacteria bacterium
AATCACCACGATTAACCAACATCCTGATGAGAAAATGCAATTTACGATTGAAAGACAGCATAAAACGCTAGAGATTCCCATCACCATTGGCACTAAGCATAATCTTGTATGGCAGAAATACGGCTATCTAGGCATTGGACCTTATTATAAAATTCCGAATGAATTGTTAAATCACATCCAATACGGGCCTTTCGTCGCAGCGTATCATGCGTGGCAGCAAATTGCTGATTTTACCTATTTTAATTTATTATTATTTGGAAAAATGATCACAGGAAAACTTTCTTTACAAAGCTTAGGAGGCCCGATTACTATTTTTGAAAGCGCCGGGCAAGCTTTAAATTATGGTTTCATTGCCTTTATGGGCTTTCTTGCTTTTTTAAGTGTAGCGATTGGTGTGATTAATTTTTTACCGATACCAGGATTAGATGGCGGCCATTTATTTATTCAAATAATAGAAGCGATTATTCGCAGGCCGTTACCTGAAAAAATTGTGCTTTCACTTTACCGCTTAGGATTTTTATTTATTTTTGCCATGTTATTAATTGCCTTAACCAATGATATTCTGCGCATAAATTGGGTATCATAATGCCGACGGTTCGTATTAAAAATGCCTCACTGGCTTATGGTGAGCAAATTATTTTTTCTAAGCTCAATATGGAATTAACAGCTGGAAAATGGATAGGTTTATTAGGCCCAAGTGGTGTAGGTAAAAGTTCATTACTACGCATGTTAGCCGGCATTACCACAGCGCAAGGAAAAATAGAGACTGACAATAATCTCCCTCTCCATCAACAAATCGCCTACATGGCTCAAACTGATTTACTGTTACCCTGGCTAACCGTACTCGACAACACCACTCTCCCGTCATTGCGAGGTAGCAATCCAGTCACCGCAGGCACTTTATTATTAGAAAAAGTAGGACTAGGCCACGCTCTTCATTTATATCCTCATCAATTATCAGGCGGTATGCGCCAACGTGTCGCCTTAGTGCGTACGCTATTGGAGAATAAACCAGTGATCCTAATGGATGAACCTTTTTCTGCTCTCGATGCGATTACGCGTTATAAACTTCAAGCATTAGCAGCCGATTTATTACGCGATAAAACCGTCCTCTTCATCACCCACGATCCTCTCGAAGCATTGCGCTTATCGCACGAGATTTACATTATGCAAGGAACGCCGGCGCAGGTAAAATCAGTAGCACAGTTAGCTTCCCCCACACCACGTGAAATCACGGATCCTACACTGGTAGAATTACAAGCACATTTATTTCGCGAGCTCGCCGCAGCGAGTCAATCATCATGAAAGCTATTTTTCGCAGCCTCATTATCACGACTGGATTACTATTATTATGGCAAGGCATCGTCACCTTTTGGCATTTGCCCGATTACATCTTACCCTCACCCTGGCAAGTTGCCTCCGTCTTGTATCATCAACGTGAATTAATCGCTCTCCAAGCGATCCCCACTCTTACCGAGACAATCATCGGCTTAATACTTGGCATTCTTCTCGGCTGTCTAGCCGCCATCATCCTCGCTTTCTTTCGCTCCTTCGCACGCTGGTTTTTACCGCTACTCATTATCAGCCAAGCCATCCCCACTTTCGCGATTGCGCCGTTATTAGTCATTTGGTTAGGCTATGGCATGGCTTCAAAAATTGTGACGACCATCCTCATGATTTTTTTCCCTATTATTATCGCCTTCTACGACGGCCTTACTCATACCCCTCCTGGCTGGCTAGATTTAGCGAAAACAATGAATGCCAAAAAATGGCGCATCTTCTGGCATATCCGCATCCCCGCTGCCTTACCGCGCTTAGCCTCCGGCATTCGCATTGCCGCTGTCGCTGCTCCCATCGGCGCGATTATCGGCGAATGGGTTGGCGCAAGCCGCGGCTTAGGGTATCTTATGCTCAATGCCAATGCCCGCATGCAGATTGATATGATGTTTGCCGCCTTAATGGTGATTATTACGCTCGCGTTGGTATTATATTTTAGTGTCGATCAATTATTGCGCCGATTAGTTTGGTGGGAGTGAGTGTGATGAAAAAAATTATTCTCTTATTTGTTTTATTAATATTAACCCCTTTCGCTTTCGCTGCCACACCACAGCCTCTTGATAAGCTAACTGTCATTCTCGACTGGTTTCCCAACCCCGATCATGCTCCCCTCATCATTGCCCAACAACAAGGCTTCTTCAAAGCAGAAGGCCTGGATGTAGAACTTATTGGCCCCGCTGATCCGACTGATCCACCGAAATGGGTAGCGGCTGGCAAAGCAGATCTTGGCATTACCTATGAACCTGAATTCATGGAGCAAGTGGATCAAGGTTTACCGCTCATTCGTGTCGGCACGCTCATCGATAAACCACTGGATTGCCTAGTTGCACTAAACGATAGTGGTATTAAAACCGTAGGCGACTTAAAAGGTAAGCAAATTGGTTCAAGCTTAGGCGGCTTATCGAATGTCATGTTAAAAGTGTTATTAGAAAAACAAGGTTTATCGGAAAAAGACGTGGGGTTAGTCAATGTGCGTTACAACCTTACTCAAGCACTTTTATCTCATAAAGTCGACGCCGTGACAGGGTTGATGCGTAATGTGGAAGTACCAATGTTAGAAGCACAAGGCCACAAAGTTGAAACTTTCTTCCCCGAAGAAAATGGTGTTCCCAATTATAGTGAATTAATTTTTGTCGCTAATACAGCCCATGCCCATGATAATCGCATTCCTCGTTTTCTTGCCGCGCTCCAAAAAGCCGTTGCTTATTTAGATCAACATCCGCAAGAAACCTGGCTTGCTTTTGCCAAGCAATATCCAGAATCAGACAATCAAGTCAATCGCGAATCATGGTTTGCGACCATGCCTTACTTTGCGGAAGAACCAGCGAATTTTGATAGCGAAGAATGGCGGCATTTTGCGACATTTATGCAGCAAAATCAGCTCATCAAAAAAGCACAGCCGATTTCAAAGTATGCCATCATTGCATAAGGACTGCTCATGTTATTCTCGGTACTGATAGGATTAAATATTGTTTTATTTATTGTTATCTTATGGATGGCTTTTACTCAGCACCGTACTCGTTTTGACGAATTACGCGATGCCTTACAAAAAGGCGCCCAAGAAAATCGTCAGCAAGTTAAAGAAGCATTATCAGATTATGCGAAAGAATTAGGGACGCGAGTAGATCAATTAACTCAAACGACAGAAAAAAAATTAAATGAAACTTTTATAGATGTCATTAAACGCTTAACTTTAATTGATGCGGCACAAAAGAAAATCACGGAATTATCCAGTAACATCGTCAGCCTGCAAGAAATTTTGAATGATAAACGTTCACGCGGTGCGTTTGGTGAAGTTCAATTATCCGCATTAATTCGGAACATGGTGCCTGAGCAACACTTTAGTTTTCAGCATTTGATGAGCAATAATAAGCGCCCGGATTGCATGTTATTTTTGCCAGCACCAACGGGTAATATCGCCATTGATGCAAAATTTCCTTTAGAAAAT
>SCTP01000172.1 GCA_004322325.1 Gammaproteobacteria bacterium
GCTAAACAAAAAGGTAAACACCTTCATAATTTTTACCAGGAAAAATTAGATAGCAAAGGAAAACGTGAATTCATGTTATGCAGCGGGTTAAATCGGGAAACGATTTTTGAAGAATTAATCCTCTATTATCAACCCGTCATCCAGATTAACACCCAAACGATTATCTGCATGGACGCCTTGGTGCATTGGCAGCATCCCGAATTAGGATTGATTCGTTCAGCGGAATTATTTAATTATGCAGAAAGGCAACGGAAATTAAACACGATTTCAGAATGGCTCTTACAAAATGCGTGTAAACAATTTTTGCATTGGCGTTCACTCGGTTTTTCACCTGCTTTATTAGGTCTTCCTATCTCAATCAAGCAATTAGAGAATAGCCATTTTATTTATCGTATTTCCCATATCTTGCAAGCGCTCGAATTTAAACCAGAATGGCTATTGTTAGAAATTCAGGGTGATCCCCAACAGTTAGAAGCGAGTGTGTTGGAAAAAGCATTTAATATGCTGTTATTTATGGGTGTTAAAATGGCGATTGATCATTTTGGCGCTGGAGCATTACCTTTGCAGTATTTAGAAAATTTTACTATTCACTATCTCAAATTAGATGCTACTTTAATTAAAGATATTCATCTCAATTCTCAAGCAGAAGCATTAATCAAATCACTGGTATTTTTAACCAATGAATTATCGATGCAGCTTATTGTTCAAGGCGTGGAATCGGATCAGCAGCGCGCAATATTGGAAAGCTTAGGTTGCACTTTGATGCAAGGCCATTTGCTAGCGGAGCCATTAACGGAAGTGGAAGTCGTCAGTAAATTGGTTAATACGCCAGCTACGCTTTGATTTCCTGTTGCAAGGTGTTTTTTAAAAAAGGATGAAAAAGCGTTCGGAGTAACTCAGCACATTCTGCGCCACCATGCCCATCAAAAACAGCCACATATTTAGCCATTTTCAATGATGGATCGATAGAAGTAACCAGAGCAGAAATATTATCTGTTGACCCCGAAGCAAACGCATGGTGAGTCAGTATCTTAGCGATTTCTTGCGCATTTTTCTCCTGATTTTCTTGGATTAAAGTCGCTATATCCAGCGTATCACTATCACCGGGTGTTTCGGTTAAGCCATCACAAGCGATGATCACCCAGGCTTTACCGTTGGGAGGAAGGTGAACCTCATGGTGAGAGAGATCAGGCGTGTGAATTAATCCATACGTTTCCAATGCTGTATCCCCCACAGCACGGCTTAATGCTAAATTCATTAAACGATCATACCGAATAAATTGTTCCTTTCCCGCTTTTTGTAAGCGCAGCAATTCAGCCGGTTCCGTGGGGTGATGCAGGGTTTCATTCAGTCGTTTAAATTGACTCATTTGCCCTTTCTGGTCCAGCACCGCCAGATAGGCAGTGCTATCGCCTACGTTAGCCGTATAAATATGATTTTCGCAAAGAATGGCAGCGCACAACGTCGAGCCCACAGTTTCCATCCCATTGTCATTCGCAACATGATTTAAGTGCTGAATGGTCTGTTCTAAGATAAGTAATCGTTGTTGGTGAGTTAATTTTTCAAACTCAGGTAAAGTTCCAAATGCAATACGATCTTCTTGTGCGTAACGCAAGCCGTGTAATTCAGCAAATCCGATAGCCAGTTGAGCAGAGCATCCTGCATAAGAGTGAGGAAGAGAAGGATCTTCTATGCTGTTGTATAGATTCTCTAGGGTGATTTTTTCCAATCTCGATTGCGCGATTTCCCTATCGTCTGCTATTTCAAGCAGGATTTCTTCCTGTAAGCCGTTGATAGGATCGTCTGAAAATAAAGTTTTCATAGTTAAACAATAGCCTGTTTTTAAAAGATATGGTATAAATTTTAACTCGATAAACGAGGTAAAAAGAGCCATGCGTAAAGTTATTAGCCTGTTGATCTGTCTCTTCACTTTCATTCCTTATTCTGCTTATGCCATTTTAAGTATGGAATTAACGCGTGGTGTAGCAGGTGCTATTCCTATCGCCATCGTCCCTTTTGCACCGCCACAAGCGGCGCCACAAAATGTCTCGGGTATTGTGACAGATGACCTTAAAAATAGTGGGCGTTTTAAAGTATCCAGCCAAGAAGAGGCACATAATATCGTGGTAGGGAAAGTAGAAGCGCTGGGTAATGATCGCTATCAGGTCAGTTTTCAATTATTAGAGGCATTTCAAGGTAAAAATGCTCAAAATGCCGTTTTGACTAAAAAATACACAGTTCCAGGCAGTGAATTGCGTGCCGTGGCGCATCATATTAGCGATTTGGTTTATGAGCAATTAGTGGGCACACGAGGTGTTTTCTCCACACGTATTGCCTACGTGGTCGTGCAGCGCCCAGCCAGTACGCCTGCTCGCT
>SCTP01000173.1 GCA_004322325.1 Gammaproteobacteria bacterium
GGAGGACCGCCTAAGAATATTCTAATATTACCGCCATAACGGGAAGGAAATTCGACATGATTAATTCTTTTATCAAGTGATTTGGAAATGTAAATAAATGATGTGTAACTGTAAGTTCTAGGATGCTCATGATAAAAAGTATCAAATTGGTTATGGTGAAGAATGGCTCCAAGATAATGATTTTCTATTACGATCATGGTGGATGATGTGCATAACCTTTTCAATGACTCAATGACTGCTGGTAAATTTTCAATATGTGCAAAGACATTCGTAAATGTGATGATGTCAGGATGACCATGCTTTTTTAAAATTGTTTCTGCGATTTCATTGGACAGGAAGTCATTATAGACGCGGTGTCCATTTTCTTGTGCATCGGCATAAGCGGCGGTGGGTTCAATCCCAATAGTTGTGCATCCTTTGGCACGAAAATAGTTAAGCAAGCTACCATCATTACACCCAATATCCAGAACTATTTTATTTGAGAGAGTAGATAATCTTTTTTCACAGGCGGTAACGAGCGCAGACATCCCATTTAATACGTCCATAGTGAACCGAGAACGGTAATGATAATCTTGAGTAAAAAGTTCATGCTTTGGCACTTGAAATCGTTGGTGTGCAGTCAAGCATTGGCTGCAAAAAAGAATATCAATTGGATATTCTTTGCAAATTCTAGTATCACCTATTGGCACAAGATCATCACAGAGTGGGTGGGATCCGAGATTTAATACGGAATTTAATTCATGATTACCGCATACTTCACATGCTGTAATTTCGTTAGTCTTGTTCATTTTCTTTACAGTAAACTCCATTTAACCGCCTATATTAAGCCAAAAATTACTTTCTAAAGCAAGTAATTTTAGCTAGAATTCCTTCAGCAGTAGGATTAGGAATAGAACGGAGTGCTTAATGTGAAGGCTGTTATACTTGCAGGTGGCTTAGGGACGCGAATTAGTGAAGAAACAGTCGTTCGTCCTAAGCCAATGATTGAAATTGGTGGTAAGCCAATTCTCTGGCATATTATGAAGTTGTATTCAAGTCATCATGTTCGTGATTTTATTATTTGTCTTGGCCATAAAGGCTATGTGATCAAAGAATATTTCGCTAATTATTTTATGCATCTGTCTGATCTCACGTTTGATATTAAAAATAACAAAATGATTGTTCACCAGAATAACGCTGAGCCATGGCGAGTAACTTTGGTTGATACTGGAGAGCATAGTATGACTGGTGGCCGCTTGAAGCGTGCCAGATACTATTTGGACGATGAGGATTTTTGTTTTACGTATGGCGATGGCTTAGCAGATATCAATATTACCGAATTAATTACATTCCATAAACAGAAAAAAAACTTAGCAACTTTAACCGCTATTCAGCCGCCGGGCCGTTTTGGAGCGCTACATCTCGATGGGGAAAAAATAACTGGATTTACTGAAAAGCCGATGGGTGATGGTGGTTGGATAAATGGTGGTTTTTTTGTCTTATCTCCCAAGGTGTTGGAATATATTCATGGTGATGATTGCGTTTGGGAAAGGGAGCCATTGGAAAAATTAGCTAACGAGGGACAATTAACAGCCTATTATCATGGTGGCTTTTGGCATGCGATGGATACCTTACGTGACAAAAATTATTTAGAGAATCTCTGGACGACAGGAAGGGCACCATGGAAAATTTGGGAAGAGCACAAAGAACTTGTTTCCGTATAATTTTATCTAAGTATTTTCTATGACATTTTGGCAAGGCAAAAAAGTATTTATTACTGGGCATACAGGATTTAAAGGTAGCTGGTTAGTGCTGTTATTAAAATCCTTAGGCGCTGAATTGACGGGTCTCTCATTGCCGCCACAAGGATCACTCAATCTTTTTACGTCAGCATTAGTTGAACAAGACATTACTAATATTTTTGGTGATGTGCGCGATGCTGTGTTGGTCCAATCTGTTATGGCTAAATGCCAGCCAGAAATTATTTTTCATTTAGCAGCGCAATCGCTTGTGCGTTATTCCTATCGAAGTCCTGTTGAAACATATTCAACGAATGTGATGGGGACTGTGCATTTACTAGAAGCGGTAAGATCAGTGCCTTCAGTAAAAGTAGTGGTAAATGTCACGACTGATAAATGTTATGAAAATCATGAGCAATCGCGAGGCTATGTTGAAAATGATCGCCTGGGTGGCTATGATCCGTATAGTAATAGCAAAGCTTGTTCAGAGTTGGTTTCTAATGCTTATCGAGACTCTTACTTAAGGCATAACGGTGTTGGGTTAGCAACCGTGCGTGCGGGTAATGTAATCGGTGGTGGCGATTGGGCAGAAGATCGATTGATTCCCGATATTGTGCGTTCCTGTATGAGAGATCAACCAGTTTTAATACGCTATCCAACTTCTGTACGTCCTTGGCAGTATGTACTGGATCCTTTGCGTGGCTATCTTATGTTAGCTGAACGGTTGTACCATCAAGCGGCCGTATTTGCTAAAGGCTGGAATTTTGGACCACACATGAGTGAAATAAAGCCGGTAAGTTGGATTGCTGATCGTTTGGTATCACGTTTGAATAAAAAGAATGGGTGGAAAGTAGAGGAAGGTCAGCATCTGCATGAAGCATCTTTGCTGATCTTAGATTGCTTGCAAGCACGAGAATTGCTTGCTTGGAAGCCACGTTATACCTTGGAACAGGGTCTTGAGGAAACGATCAGTTGGTATGAAGCTTATATCGCGGGTAAAGATATGCGTCAATTTACGCTTGAACAGATTAATCGATTTCTTTTTTTTCATTAAGAATATTGGCTCGGTGCTTAATTTCTTGGAGTAATTCGGTCATGGTTTCTTGGCTAAGCGTCGAATTGAAAGGAATTATCTTAGGCTTGCTATGTTTCTTTCTTTTATATAATAAATGACAAACAAATTTGATCATCCTCATCAACTTACTTCCTATTACACCAATAAAATTGTCATGTTATCGCCAATTTTATTTCGAAGCAAATAATAAGAAATTTTTATGGTGTGATCTGGGTGTCGTTGTTAAAATATTTCGCTTGAAATTTCTAAACTGAACTGGAAGCAAGGACCAACCCATGCACATTACCATCTCACTAACTCGCGTAGAGAAGTTGATTCTCGCAGTCTCTGGCATAATCGCACTTGCTATATTTCTTGTTACCGATCCGGTTGTTCTCAGTACGGATTCAAATGCGTATTTAAGATACGCAGATGCCATTTCAAAATTTACGGTCGATCCCGGTGTTTATTCGCGGCAGGCTGGATATCCTCTGTTGCTGGTGGCTACTCTTTATCCCTGGATATTATCCGTCATCCCGGTGCTGGCGGTGCAAGCCATCTGCGCAGCTTTGATCCCCTTGTTGATCTACAAAATATTACGTTTCGTATCTCCTCTGGTCGCGCTTTGCGGCGCGTGGCTCAGCATCGCGACATTGCTTCCTTATCACTTCCAAACATTTCTGTTTCCAGACCCCATGCAGGTCTTCCTGAGCATTTTGTTTTGCTACGCCGTAGTTAGGTACATTTTTGAAAGAAATACCAAGATCATGATTGGAATGTTTCTGGTTTATCTTGCCATTTCATTTTTTCGTCCGCCGTTCCTGCTTTTCTACCTACTCATTGCCGCCGTTGTTGCAATCGCGGCATGGCAAGATCGCAAGAACCTGGCCACCTACCTCAAACCCTTTGTCGCGCTGACATTGCTGGTTGGAGGCACCCATGTGTTTGCGAGTGCGCTCGATACGTATCTGTACAAGCGGATAGGTGTTGAGCGGAAGACATTGACAGGCAAAATGATTTTCTTGAATTCGTTCACCCGCAGCACTGGTGTGGAGGGTGCTTTTACCGATGGCGATGGCAAGTACACCACCATTCTGCGTAAGAAGCTCGTTTCATTCTTTCGAGAGGCGCCCGCTGAACTACGTGATACGCGGACAATTGGTCTCGCCCAAAAATTCGATGCATACAAATCCGATCCCGAGAAGATGGTAGCAGCCATATTGGATACGCGCGATAATCTCATGTGGGGCGTGCTATTCAATATTTCGGAGAATTGGTTTGGCAATCGAGAGGGCGATCAGCTCTTCTTGCAGGTGGCATTGGAACAGTATTGGCGCCATCCCAAAATTCTCTGGAACGTGATTTCAATGGGGTTCACTTATTACCTTGGCATTCGCGCCTGCGAAGGCATTGGGGATTACACGTGCCTGTTCGCTCCCGCTTTTTACCCAGCTGTGTACGAGAACTTTGGAAATCCGCACTACGGTATCATTACCGGGATGCGACCGCATATTTTCAAACTGATAAATCCGGTTATTCTCAAGAAGCTTATCGCTCCGTTCACTTCCTTTGCTCTTAAAATTTGGCCGAGAATCTATCGGGTGGTATTACTGATTGCATCATTCTTAACCGGCGTTGCTCTATTATATGCGGGGTATCGTGCTCTTTCGCGAACGGGAATCCAGGACCTGCGAAGCGATATGGCCGTGTTGTTTGCTGTTCTCGGTGTGTTTGTGTTCTACAGCGTACCAATGTTTATGCTGACGGATCCCCAGTTTCGCTATGTGATCGCAGGCGCATTGTTTCTTGTCATGTCAGGAACCATCGCGCTACGAATTCTTATCACGGGATTGTTAGATTTTTCAAGGACAATAATAGTCTTGACCAAAGGATCTGCCCTATGACCACTACCATCTCACTAACTCGTGCAGAGAAATTGATTCTCACAGTCTCTGGTGTAATCGCACTTGCTATATTTCTTGTTACCGATCCAGTTGTTTTCGGCACGGATTCAAATGCGTATTTAAGATACGCAGATGCCATTTCAAGATTTACGGTTGATCCCGCTCTTTATTCGCGACGGGCTGGGTATCCTCTGTTGCTGGTCGCTACTCTTTATCCCTGGACGTTATCCGTCATACCTGTGCTGGCGGTGCAAGCCGTCTGCACAGCTTTGATCCCTCTTCTGATCTACAAAATATTACGTTTCGTATCTCCTCTGGTCGCGCTTTGCGGCGCTTGGCTCAATATCGCGACACTGCTTCCTTATAGCTTCCAAACATATCTGTTTCCGGACCCTATTCAGGTTTTCCTGAGCATTTTGTTTTGCTATGCCGTAGTCAGGTACATTTTTGAAAGAAGCACTAAGACTATGATTGGAATGTTCCTGGTTTATCTTGCCATTTCATTTTTTCGTCCGCTATTCCTGCTTTTCTACCTGCTCATCGTCGCCGTTGTTGCAATCGCGGCGTGGCAAGATCGCAAGAACCTGATCGCGTACCTCAAACCCTTTCTCGCACTGACCCTATTGGTTGGAGGCACCCATGTGTTTGCGAGTGCGCTCGATACGTATCTGTACAAGCGGATAGGCGTCGAACGGAAGACGCTGGTAGGCAAAATGATTTTCTTGAATGCTTTTACCCGCAGCACTGGCGTGGAGGGTGCTTTCACCGATGGTAAGCACACCACTGTCCTGCGCGAGAAGCTTGTTTCGTTCTTTCGAAATGGGCCTGCAGAATTACGTAATATGAAGACACTTGGTCCGCTGGTCGCCCATGACTTCGATGCATACAAATCCGATCCCGAGAAGATGGCAGTAGCCATATTGAATACGCGCAACAATTACATGTGGGGTGTGCTATTCAATATTTCGGAGAATTGGTTTGGTAGCTGGGAGGGTGATCGGCTCTTCAAGCAGGTGGCGTTGGAGCAATATCGGCGCCATCCCAAAATTCTATTGAACGTGATTTTAACCGGGTTTACCTATTACCTTGGCATTCGCGCTTGCGAACCCCCGCCGAACTACTCATACGATTACTTTGAGGAATACAAGTGCCGATTCTGGCCTGCTTATTACCCGATTGCGTACGAGACTTTTGGAAATCCAGCTATGTACGAGATCTTTGGGAACCACGGTATCATTACCGGGATGCGGCCGCATATTTTCAAACTGATAAATCCAGTTATTCTCAAGAAGCTCGTCGCTCCCTTCACTTCCTTTGCCCTTGAAATATGGCCGCGCATCTATCGAGCAGTATTACCAATTGCATCATTCCTGACTGGGCTCGCTCTATTGTATGCGGGTTATCGTATTCTGTCGCGAACTGGCGAGAGCCTGCGAAGCGATCTGGCTGTGTTGTTTGCTGTTCTCGGTGTGTTTTTGCTCTACAGCGTACCAATGTTTATGCTGACAGATCCCCAGTTTCGTTATGTGAGCGCAGGTGCATTGTTTCTTATCATGTCAGGAGCCATCGCACTACGAATCCTCATCACTGGATTTTTCTTGCCAAAAACTTAATCCTGGAAAAATGGTTGTTACCTTCTGAAATCTCATGTACGATGATCGCTTTTAAATAATAAGGCTTTTATTTATTCAGATACTTAAGGAGAAGTTAATGGGGATAGTCAATTCGGTTCGTGATCTTTTTCGTAATATTTCCCACATGAAGGAAGGTCTTGATAATCAATCCTCTCTTATTAATGATAAATTGATAGAACTTATTGAGGGAGTAAGAAATCAGACGGCAGTGATGAATCGCCATTTAACCCGGCAGGTTGACCTTCTCAATGAAAAGCTGATGTTAATAGAGCATAAGCTTTCTTACCAAGGTATAAATACAGAGAGCGACCTTCAAGAGCCCTCATCTTCACGTAAACCTGGAGGGTTTAAAGCAGCAGAACAAAGTATGCCTTTAATGTTTGCCCCTAAAACATTTAATACCAGCCATCCTGATTATAACGCACATGAGGCACGTAATTTTCCTGATACAATCATAAATGCTGATGTAAACGTGAATAATTTAGTCTACCAAGCATTAAAAAAACTTAGGGAAGGAGATAAAATACCGCATTATCAATGGGACACCATTTTAAAGGAAGCTCTTGAAGAAATAAAAACTATCCCTCATGCAAATGAAATCTTTGAGCGAAAAGCTTTCATGGAAAGCTATCTCAAAGAACTAGAAAAGAAATATGGCGCTTTTTATCAACCTGGTTGGGTAAATATGGAAGATGCTTTATTCTTATATTGGGTCGTCCGTCAATTAAAACCCAAGACTATTGTGCAAACAGGGGTATGTAATGGGTTATCTAGTGCATTTATGATGCTGGCACTAGTTAAAAACGGCAATGAAGGTAGGT
>SCTP01000174.1 GCA_004322325.1 Gammaproteobacteria bacterium
GAGTTAGTGGCGTGTGTCGACAAAATGAGTGATAAAGCTAACTATTTGGCATCAAAATTTCCTGGCGCAAAGACTTTCTCAGATTGGCGCGAGATAATGAGCAATAAAGAGATTGATATTATAATTATTGCAACACCTCATATGGCATTGGCTGAAATTACACGCGCAGCAGTAGAAGTAAATAAACATGTATTAGTTGAAAAGCCAGCAGCAAAATTCGCTCATGAATTAGTAGAAATTATTAAGCAAAATAAGCAATCTAAAAGTTTAGTAAGAGTTGGTTTTAATCATCGTTACCACCGTGCATTTCGTCAAGCCAAAAAAATGGTGAATGAAAATGCATTAGGCGAGCTTATGTTTGTACGTGCGCGTTACGGTCATGGAGGTCGCGTTGGCTATGACAAAGAATGGCGTGCGCGTCCTGAAATTTCAGGTGGTGGAGAGTTGATTGACCAAGGTGTACATTTGATTGATCTTGCACGCTGGTTTTTGGGTGATTTTACCGATATACAAGGACATGCACATACGTATTTTTGGCAAATGCCTGTTGATGATAATGGCTTTATGTTATTAAAAACTCCAAAAAAACAGACCGCGTTTTTGCATGCCAGCTGTACAGAATGGAAAAATACGTTTTCTTTCGAAATTTATGGGCAACAGGGTAAAATTGATATAAATGGATTAGGTGGGAGTTATGGCATAGAACGTTTATCTTATTATAAAATGTCGCCTGCGATGGGCCCACCCGAAACATTTATTTGGGAATATCCAATGGAAGATGATTCCTGGGAAGTTGAATTTAAGGAATTTCTTGAGGATATAAAACATCAACGACAACCGGCTGCAGGACTGCATGATGCGTATGCCGCGTTAAAAATAGTGGAAAAAATTTACAAGGATTCTGGTTATGATAGTAGTGCGTAGTCCATTGCGTATTTCCTTAGGCGGAGGGGGTACTGATCTGCCTTCTTATTATCAAGATCATAGCGGATTTTTAATTGCAGCTGCGATCGATAAGTATGTTTATATTAATTTGCATCATACTTTTGTAGAAGAGTTAATTATAAAATACTCTAAACTAGAGCGTGTAAAATCCATTGAAGAAGTAGAGCATCCTATTATTCGTGAATCCCTAAAACATGTTAATATCAGCGCGCCGCATTTAGAAATCACCAGTATGGCAGATATCCCCGCTGGAACCGGCTTAGGATCTTCTGGAAGTTTTACCACTGCCCTTCTCAAAGCCTTGCATACCTTGAAAAAAAGTTTAATTCATCCTCGCGAGTTAGCCGAAGAAGCGTGCCATATCGAACTCAATCTTTTAAAAGAACCTATTGGCAAACAAGATCAGTACATTGCAGCTTATGGCGGCATCACTTGTTTTTCTTTCTTACCAAATGGTGTGGTGGATGCTTCACCATTAAAAATTGATCAAGAAACATTATACAATTTAGAAGATAACTTATTGTTATTTTTTACCGGGTATTCTCGTTCAGCGTCTGTTATTCTCAAAGAGCAAGATACTAAAAGCAAAAGCCAAAATAAAGATATGATCAATAACTTGCATTTCATAAAAGAATTAGGTTTTAAAAGTAAAGATGCGCTGGAAAAAGGTGATTTGCACGAGTTTGCTGCTTTAATGAAAGTCCATTGGGAACATAAAAAGCAACGGTCAGCTAACATGAGCAATTCTAAAATTGACGAATGGTATGAATTAGCGATTGCCAATGGTGCACTAGGCGGTAAAATGATTGGTGCAGG
>SCTP01000175.1 GCA_004322325.1 Gammaproteobacteria bacterium
GAAAACTTAGGAATTTCCGTTAAAGTCATCACGGAATTAGCCTGGCATAATTTGTTTGCCAGCGTATTATTTATTCGCCCAGACAAAGAACCATCTGCCACTACGCCACAATGGACGATCTTAAGCGTGCCCGGGTTGAAAACCAATCCTGCTGAAGATGGCGTCAACAGTGATGCAGCGGTGATATTGAACTTTAGCGCACGCCGCCTGCTGATTTGCGGTACGTATTACGCTGGTGAAATAAAAAAAGGGATGTTCTCTGTTCTCAATTTTATTTTACCGCCACATGATATTTTGCCTATGCACTGCGCCGCCAACATTGACGCAACGGGTGATACGGCACTCTTTTTCGGCTTATCGGGAACAGGTAAAACAACGTTATCAGCCGATCCTGAACGTTTCTTGATTGGTGATGATGAGCACGGTTGGGGCGAAGAAGGTGTGTTTAATTTTGAAGGTGGTTGTTATGCCAAGTGCATCGACCTTTCACAAGAGCGTGAACCATTGATTTGGAATGCGATCCGTGACGGAGCGGTCATTGAGAATGTCGTGTTAGATCCTGCGACGAAAGATCCTGTTTACTCGGATGCTAGCTTAACGCAAAACACACGCGCTGCTTATCCGCGCGAATTTATTCCGCAGCGAGCCGAAACCAATCGCGGTCAACAGCCTAGCGCTATTCTTTTCTTAACGTGCGATTTATATGGCGTATTGCCTCCTGTCGCCAAACTTACGCCCGAGCAAGCTGCTTATTATTTCTTAAGCGGCTATACCGCTCTCGTCGGTAGCACGGAAGTTGGTCAAGGCAGCGGTATCAAACCAACCTTCAGCACTTGCTTCGGCGCACCCTTTTTCCCACGACCGCCGCAGGTTTATGCTGAATTATTAATGAAACGACTGCGCCATCATCATGCGCAAGTTTATCTCGTCAACACCGGTTGGACAGGGGGTGGTCATGGTGAAGGCGGCCAACGTTTCTCCATTCCTACCACACGCGCTGTGGTCAGTGCCATCGTCAATGGTCATTTAAAACACGCGGAATATGAAACATTACCTGGCTTTCATTTTGCTATTCCGAAAGAAGTTCCAGGCGTCGATTCTAATTTACTCAATCCGCGTAAAACCTGGCGCAATCAAGCCGCACACGATGCGAATAAGCAGTTACTGATTGGATTATTTATCGAAAACTTTAAACGGTTTACAGTAAGTGATGCCATTAAAGATGCAGGACCTACAACTTCTTAAGGTTAAAAAGCTCATCACGGAATACGAGCAAAAATATCAGCGAGCGCCGCATGCTGTGACGCTATTAGCGGTGAGCAAAGGCCAGCCTGTCGAAAAAATCGAGGCGCTCTTTCACGCAGGCCAAGTTTTATTTGGCGAAAGCTATGTTCAAGAAGCGCTGCCTAAAATACACGCCTTGGCTGATAAACCGATCGAATGGCATTTTATTGGTCCTATTCAAAGTAACAAGACGCGAAAAATTGCTGAACATTTTACATGGGTCCACAGTGTTGATGCGATAAACATTGCCAAGCGCTTGAATGATCAACGTCCTGCACATTTACCGCCATTAAATATTTGTCTTGAAGTCAACATCAATCATGAAACCACCAAATCGGGGGTCTTGCCAGAAGATGTCTCATCGCTTGCTACTTATTGCACTGCATTGCCGCGCCTCCGATTACGTGGATTAATGGCTATCCCTGCTAAACAATCTACTTTTACCGCGCAACGTGAAACGTTTCATTCCTTATTTTTATTATGGCAATCATTACGTCATCAAGGATTTGCGCTTGATACATTATCAATGGGAATGTCTAACGATTTTGAAGCAGCCATTGCAGAAGGATCAACATTAGTGCGGATTGGAACAGCTATTTTTGGCTAATCGACTTCGTAATTATACCACAAGCAAAAAAGCATGATCGGCGTATAAATAGAATTAAAGGACTTCAAAAGAAAGGCGGCCAATCACGAAAACGTATTTAAGGATGGCACTTTTATCTTGTTTACTTCTCTTCTCTACCTTCACCTTCGCAGGCAGCGTCAAAGGCATTTACGTCACGCAGTATAACTTTGAAAATACCGCTTTTCTCAACAACTTAATTAAAAATGCCAAAGCATCTGGCATTGATACCTTTGTGGTGGATTTAGAATTCACTTCCAAGCGTTATCAAACCAACTTAAGTTTATTAAAAGACAATAATATCAAATACGTAGCGCGCATTATCATGTTTCCTGATGGAGGAAAACCGGAACAAATCAAAAATCCGGAAGTTTGGCAAAAAAAATATACATTAGTGCAACAAGCGGTCGATTGGGGTGCAACTGAAATCCAATTAGACTATATCCGTTACAGTTCAAAACAAAAGCCGTCCCCGCAAAATGCAAAAGATATTTTAACGATTATTCAATGGTACAAAAATAAGCTATCGGGGCAAAACATTCCGCTTCAAGTGGATGTATTTGGCATCGCAAGTTTCGGTGAGTCAAAATATATCGGACAAAATATAAAATTATTCTCACAGACAGTGGATGCCATTTGCCCCATGGTTTATCCATCGCATTACACGCCGTTCGCTGAACATTACAAAACGCCTTATGAAACTGTTTATACGTCACTCACGAGTATCAAAGATCAATTTGATGATGATATGCCGATTAAAATGATTCCTTACATTGAATTATCGAATTATCACTATCCATCCATGTCCCGGGCACAAAAGATTGCTTATATCAAAGCACAATTGAAAGCGGTGAAAGAAGCGGGTGCGGATGGGTGGTATGCGTGGAGTCCGCATAATCGGTATGATAATTTGTTTTATGTGCTGCAGAATCAAGATCAAGAAGAGAATGAACAGGAATAATGTTCATTCTCTCTTTAAATTTCTTACATTTTTAACTGCTTCTGTAATTGCTCCGGGTTATCTTGATCAATGTCAGTTTCGATTCCATTCCATGAAACTGTATTCGCATTATTATCAGGTTTAAACAAACTATACCAGGGGAGGTCATCACAAACCCCTTTTAATTTTTCTCGTTTTTGAAGCGATTCTTTATTAGCCCCTTTTAACAAAAGAAATTTCACCGTTTCCATATGACCGTTAACCTCAGCATTCACTAAAGCGGTGGATCCATTCTTGCTTTTTGTATTAAGTAAATCAGGAAATGTTTCGATTAATAGCGTTACGATATTTAAATGACCATTATAAGCCGCCCAGTGTAATGGATTGCCACCATACTCTACATCTTGAATATCTTCTATTTTACTTATATGAGGTAAAAGTATTTCACATAATTTTTTAAATCCTTTTTGAGCAGCTTCCAAAACAACTTCTGCTATATATTGATCTTCTGATTTTTCTACGGGTCTAGTAGTAAACATGAATTATTCCCTATAATTGGTTATACTTTTGCCAGCATTATAATCAACGTCACTTGTGAATAAAAGTAGGGTAACTATGGAAAAATCTATTGCCATTATCGGTGCTGGCCACATGGGTACCAGCCTCATCGGCGGCCTCATCAACGATGGCCATCCTGCCGATAAAATTTGGGCAGCGAATCCAACGCCAGAAAAACTCTCTCGGCTGCAACAACGTTTTCACATCCACACCACCACCGATAATAGCGTGGCCGCGCAAGCAGCCGATATCGTGATTCTCACTGTCAAACCTTTTATCATCACCACCGTCACTGCTGAGTTACGCCCCATTATTCACGCACGCAAATCACTCGTCATTTCTGCCGCTTCCGGCATACGCGAGACCAGCATTCAACACAGTCTAGGTGGTAACATCCCCCTGGTTCGCGCCATGCCCAATGTGCCAGCTCTCATCGGCTGCGGCGCCACCGCGCTTTTTGCCAATCCATTCGTGACTGAAGACCAACATAGCGCCGCTGAATCCATCTTTCGAGCCGTCGGAATGGTAGTGTGGTTAGAAAAAGAAGAATTAATGGACACCGTCACGGCGCTTTCCGGTTGCGGTCCGGCTTATTTTTTCTTGGTCATGGAAGCATTACAAACCGCGGCCGAAGAATTAGGCCTTCCCTCTGAAACAGCACGTCTGTTAACCTTGCAAACAGGATTAGGAGCAGCGCGCATGGCACTTGAGAGTCACTCCACCTTGGCGGAATTAAGACGTAGTGTTGCTTCGCCGGGTGGGTCTACCGAAAGAGCTTTATCTGTGTTAGAAGAAAAGAATGTGCGCGGCTTATTTAAACAAGCACTGCTTGCTGCTAAACAGCGAGCGGAAGAACTGGCAACGACAGTAGGAGAAAAAAAATAATGGCGAATACCATGAATGCTGCATCCTTGTTTCTCATCAATACCTTGTTTGATTTGTATTTGTTTGTTTTAGTCTTACGTATCTTATTGGTATACAGCGGCGTGAATTATTTTGACCCTATCACGCAATTTGTCGTCAAGCTAACGGATTTTATCGTCAAACCTTTACGACGCCTCTTACCTACTGTCCGTGGTTTTGAATTAGCCAGTATTATCTTAGTATTAGTCTTACAAATGATTAAATTTTTACTGGTCTCTCTACTCAGTATGGGCATGCCAGGTATTTTAGGTTTATTGATTTTGGCGATAGGGGACAGCATTAAAATCGTCTTACTCACTTTTTTCTATGCGATTTTACTGCAAGCCATTCTCAGTTGGGCGCAACCTTACTCCCCTGTCACCCGTACGCTATACCAAGTCACTTCCCCTATCATGCGACCATTTCAACGTTTGATTCCGCTGATTAATGGTATTGATATTTCACCCATTCCCGCCTTGATTGTATTGCAGCTACTGATTATTTTGCTGGTGAATCCCATCATGTCATTGGGGCTTGGGATTGCGTTTGGATAAAAAATTATGAAGAGCTCAAACGTAATTCATCTAGTGCATCTAGCAATTCCTTATAAAACGCTGGAGAAACCACATACGCCGTCGGCCTGTTTCTATTTAAAATAGCGATTGTTTCACCGGCTGCGCGCTCAATAACACCACTGGGATTAGCTTTTAACTCGCTGATGCTTACTGTATATTCAGCTAAAATATGCTCCATAAATCTGACCTCTTTAAAGACCTATTATATGGACTAATTATAGGTCATATTGAAATAAAAATCAAAATACCCCTTGCGATTGCGCTTAACCCAATTTTTTGCTAGGATAGTCCTCCAGCGCTGATTTGAGCTACAGCTTGCAAGCGCTATATAAATTTGGCTAAAGCGTGTGAATAAACCACCGATTGCTTTAGCAGGTGGTTTTTTTTCGCCTTTATTTAGCCGTGTATTAACCAGAAAAAGGCTAATGGCAATGATTGAACTAAGAGCACTTCATAAGAATTATTATGTTAATAAACAACCGCTTCCAGCGCTAAAAAACATCAACTTGACGATTCGTCGCGGGGAAATTTTCGGTGTCTTAGGCAAAAGTGGCGCGGGCAAATCCACCTTGTTGCGCTGCATTAACCTGCTAGAAAAACCGACCAGCGGGCATGTGATTGTTAATAACGTAGAATTAACCACCCTTTCTACTAAGCAGCTACGAGAACATCGTCATAAAATTGGCATGATTTTTCAACATTTCAACTTACTCGACTCCCGTACCGTTTTCGAGAATGTAGCCTTGCCCTTAGAAATTATCCATCAATCTAAAGCCGCTATTCAGAAAAAAGTTTCCGCTCTATTAGAATTAGTTGATCTCACTGAAAGACAACATCATTTGCCCTCCCAATTAAGCGGCGGACAAAAACAACGCGTCGCCATTGCCCGTGCACTTGCTGCGGATCCTCATGTGTTACTTTGTGATGAAGCTACTTCATCACTTGATCCAGAATCCACACAATCTATTCTTAATTTATTAAAAAAAATTAATCGTGAATTTGGCCTGACTATACTACTGATCACTCATGAGTTAGACGTCGTAAAACAAATTTGCGATCGTGTTGGCGTGATTGAAGAAGGTCAATTAATCGAGAAAGTGGTGAGGTAATATCTATGCATAGCGAATTGATCGCCTTATTTAAAGCAACATGGGAAACGATTTATATTGTTTTCTTATCCAGCGTCATCAGTGTCACCATCGGTTCTTGCATCGGGACACTCTTATTTTTGACGAGAGAAAAACAAGCCTTCGAAAATAAATGGTTTAACCAATCCATTGGCTTCATTGTCAATGCAACACGCTCTATTCCTTTTATTATTCTCATGATCAGCATTTTGCCGCTCACACGCTGCATTATGGGCACCACCATTGGCACGAATGCCGCTATTGTACCCCTCTCTCTCGCGGCTATTCCCTTCTTTGCACGAATCTGTGAAAGTGCTTTTGCAGAAATCCCTTATGCTTTGATTGAAACCGCTCATGCCTTAGGCGTCAGTACCTGGCAATTAATTAGCAAAATTCTGATTCCTGAAAGTTTACCTTCCCTCATTAGAGGTATCACACTCACCATTATCGGTTTAATCGGTTACTCTGCGATGGCAGGCGCCATTGGTGGCGGCGGATTAGGTGAATTAGCCATCAACTACGGCTATCAGCGTTTTAATGTGGCAGTGACACTAGAAACTGTCGTGGTATTAATTGTGATCGTGCAATCTATTCAACTAGCAGGTGATATATTAGCGAAAAAACGTCAATTTAAACCGATTCTTTTAGCTAGTCTTTTCTTAGGTATTGCCTGCATTGGCAGTCAACTTTATCCTTTGTTCAATGTACAAGAAAACACACTGAAGATTGGTGTTTCGTCGGGCTGGTCTGAAGAAGTTATGAAAGTCGCACAACAGGTGGCATTAGAACAATATCATTTACATCTTGAAATTGTACCCTTTAATGATTATGTGTTACCGAATACGGCGCTAGCAAATGGCAATATCGATGCGAATATTTTTCAGCACATCCCTTATTTAGATGCGCAAGTTAAATCGCATGGTTATCCCTTAGTGCCGATCGCTAAAACCTTTGTCTATCCCATGGGATTTTATTCCCGCAAGTTATCTCATCTTTCCGCCTTAAAAACGGGCGACATCATTGCCCTACCCAATGACCCTAGTAACGAGGCTCGGTCACTCTTGTTGTTACAAAAAGCAGGCTTGATTACTTTAAATCCCCGCATCGGCACATTAGCCACTATTAATGACATTGTAGAGAATCCCAAGCACTTGCAATTTAAACTACTCGATGCAGCACAACTACCACGTGTATTGCAAGATGCCGCCTTAGTCGCCATTACGAATGATTATGTTGGGCCAGCAGGATTGGATATTCATCAAGCATTATTAAAGGAAGGACCGGATTCTCTTTATGCCAATGTGATTGTCGTGAGAAAAGCGGATCAACATAATCCTGCCTTTCAACAACTAACCGCCGTGATGCATTCTCGGTCAGTAGTGGAAGAAACAAAGAAAATTTTTCCAAATGGAGCAGCCATCGCCGCTTTTTAAAAAAATTTATTTATATTTACTAGTTGACCTCTTCTTTAAATTACGCGATAGTTTTTGAGTGATAAGAAAATACATATTAAGGAGAGGTTATGGAATCACTCGTTAAAATAATTAGACCAGAAAAGTCTGGATTACGTGAAGTGGAATTGAATGAATCTAGCATAGCACTTTATTTTTGTATTCATCCTCACAACCCATCTCTTATGAAAACACCACTTATTAAGACGCCACTTTATAAATATAAATTAACTGATTTCAGCCTAGAAAAAATTCCAGAAGAAGCAGGCACCCCCTCTTTACAGGAAAAATATAAAGTATCTTTTCCTAAAAATGATAAAACGACGTTAAAAAATGTAATAGAGTTTATTATTGCTCAATTAAACACGCCTGAACTGATTGACTCTAATACAGCTATCTTAGCTGCTCTGAAAGAAAAGGTAGAAAAGTTAGGCCTGAGCCTTTGCCACTCTTCGCAAGAACTTTTAACAAGAAAAGCTACTGATTTTACTAAATACCATGATGCTTTAGAAAATTACTTGAATAGCCAGTTAAAACGGTTACCTAAAAATTCTGCTCGATACAAGCAATTAAAATTATTTTTAGACGATCTAAAAGAAATCGCTGGCATCAAGCAAATGAAAGACACGGTTAGCGAATTAAAAAAAATCACTAAAATACATATTGACACTGGCGTCACAGGTTTTTTCAAGGGAACGTGGGCATTTGACACCAAGCGTCATCGCCATCTCAAGGAAGTATTTGGTGAAAACAATGAATTACTTTCTAATAACGTAGCAAAGCTTCCTCT
The DNA here is from genome assembly GCA_004322325.1 of Gammaproteobacteria bacterium. Taxonomy (GTDB): domain Bacteria; phylum Pseudomonadota; class Gammaproteobacteria; order DSM-16500; family DSM-16500; genus Aquicella. Next base: position 8,254 of record SCTP01000175.1, read on the forward strand.
TAGAGTAGCGAGATAACGTCACATGAAAATCGTTTTAGCAAGTAATAACGTGGGAAAGATTCGTGAATTTAAAGCGTTATTAAAAGATTTTCCCATCGAACTTATTTCACAAGCAGAATTTGGTGTGGAAGAAGTCGAAGAAACAGGGTTAACGTTTATCGAAAACGCACTCCTCAAAGCGCGTCATGCTTCACGCTTAACCGACTTACCAGCCCTTGCAGATGATTCAGGGCTGGCGGTGGCTGCTCTTAACGGTGCACCGGGTATTTATTCGGCACGTTATGCAGGGAAACCAACGGACGCACAAAAAAATATACAAAAGTTATTGGCTGATCTTAAAGACATTCCCGATGATCAACGCCACGCCTCTTTTCATTGTGTGTTAGCTTTCATGCTGTATGAAAAAGACCCCGTTCCCTTGGTTTGTGATGGCCAATGGTCTGGCATGATTTCACGCGAACCGCGAGGTGAGCATGGGTTTGGATATGATCCTATTTTTTACGTACCTGCCGAAAAGAAAACTGCCGCGGAATTGCCGCCTGCTGTCAAACATCAAATGAGTCACCGAGGACAGGCACTCAACATGTTAACTTGTTTGCTAAAAGAAAAACTATAGTAGAAAATACATTCTATGAAAGCCTTATCCGTCAGACAATTAACCAAAACCTACCCCAACGGCCTCACCGCCCTGAAAGGTATCGATCTTGAAGTTGCACAAGGCGATTTTTTCGCCCTGCTGGGCCAAAATGGCGCGGGAAAATCGACGACGATTGGCATTATCTGCTCACTCGTCAATAAAACTGCCGGCAAAATTCACATCTTCGGCCATGATACCGATACCGAATTAGCACAAGCCAAATCCTTGATTGGTGTTGTGCCGCAAGAAATGAACTTCAGCCTCTTCGAGAAAATTTCACATATTCTCCTTAACCAAGCCGGCTACTACGGCATCCCTAAACCTATCGCAGAAGAACGTGCGGAAATGTATCTGAAAGAAATGGGTATTTGGCACATGTACGATCAACCCGCGATGCGATTATCAGGCGGCATGAAACGGCGTTTGATGATTGCGCGGGCGTTAATGAATGAACCGAAGCTGCTTATTCTCGATGAGCCTACCGCCGGTGTCGATATCGAATTACGCCATACGCTGTGGCGCTTTCTGACCAAGCTCAATCAAGCTGGTACCACTATTATCTTAACCACTCATTATCTCGAAGAAGCCGAGCATCTTTGTAAAAATGTCGCGATTATTGATCATGGTGAAATCATCGAGCATGAAACCATGAAATCTCTCATTAATCGCATGAATGTACAAACCTTGGTATTAGATGTCGACAGCCCCTTATCTCACCTACCTGCGCTAGATGGTTATCATGCGCGATTAGTGGATGACTCTTCGATAGAAATCGAAATCCATCGTGGCCAATCGATTAACGATTTATTTAGTTTATTGTCGCAGCGAAAAATCATTATCAATAGCATGCGCAATAAAACGAATCGCTTAGAAGAATTATTTATCCACTTAATTGCGAAAAATAAAAGAGAAGTAACATGATTGAAAGAACCGGCTTATATCCCAACATGATCGCACTCCGCACTTTATTGCGGAAAGAAATCATGCGTTTCATGCGCATTTGGTCGCAGACAATTTTACCGCCCGCCATCACCATGAGCTTATATTTCCTCATTTTCGGCAAATTTATCGGCTCGCAAATTCAACATATTCAAGGCTATGCCTACATCCAATACATTGTCCCTGGTCTTACCATGATGTCGATCATGACCAATGCTTATGCCAATACCGCCTCTTCTTTTTTCATCACCAAATTTAATAAAAGTATTGAAGAGATGTTAGTCTCGCCCATGTCAAACTTCATCATACTGATCGGCTTCATGCTAGGTGGCATGGTACGCGGTATCCTCGTGGGAGCGATTGTATTACTGGTTTCACTTTTATTTACTCATCTTCCCATTCATCACCCGAGCATTGTCCTTTTTATGGCTATCCTCTCAGCGGCCGTCTTTTCGCTGGGCGGCCTGATTAATGGAATTTATGCCAAGCGTTTTGATGATATTTCCTTTATCCCCACCTTTGTACTGACCCCACTGACTTATTTAGGTGGCGTTTTTTATTCTTTACAGCAATTACCACCCGTTTGGCAGACGATTTCAGCCTTAAACCCCATCCTCGACATGGTAGATTCTTTTCGTTATGGCATGTTAGGCATCTCGGATGTGAACATCTACTTTGGATTTGCCCTCATTGTTGTTTTATTTTTTATCATGTTTAGTTGGGCTTGGTTATTATTGCATAAAGGTACGGGAATTAAGGTCTGAGTGTTTGACATGACCCTCACATCTGATTAACCTTCTCCTATCACCTGACAGCAATTTTTTACAAGGACCCTCGTTATGCTAAAACAAGCAACCGCTCTGATTGCCTTGAGTATCGGCACTATTTTGACTATGTCTTACGGACAAGAAGCTGTTCAAATGTTAATTCAAGCACATGATTGGGTGTCCGACGGCTTAACCCAAGTTTTTTCCGGCGGCCAGGCGGGAAACTTGATTCGGGGACTCATTGCCTTGTTGAGCATACCCGTTTTAGTTGGCTTAATACCGGCTATCACTTATTGGGTCATTAAGCGGCATTGGTTTCCGTATTTTATGGAAGTGGTTTGGGTGGTGTGGTTGATTCAGGCAGGGGCATTATTGGTAGCGTATAAAATAGCGGCGTGAGATAGATAGGCTTCCCACATAGTTAAAAGGCTCTTTGCTATAAAATAATCTGACCCGCATAGAGTCTTTTTAGAAACTCTTCCCATGGCAATACCAACCCAAAATCTTTTTGTAAAACTTCCTGGCCACAATAGACTCCATAACAATTTTTAGGTTTTACAGATGATGCCTGCAAACTCTGAAAACCCACACC
>SCTP01000023.1 GCA_004322325.1 Gammaproteobacteria bacterium
TTTGCCTTGAAAAGTGGGGGCTGCATTCGTGGGGTTGTGCATTTTAATGAAATTGATGTCCATAAAAAATGGCTTATCATCTTTTGCATGCTGCTTGATATAAGCAACGGCTGAATCCGTTTGCCGAATATCGAATGTTGACATGTTGTCATAAGTAATCTTACCCACCATTTTAGCTGGCTGACCAGCAACCCCCTCCCATTCACCCAAGTTAACAATACCATCGTATAGTTTATTGAATTCGGGGTTAAACGCGGGGAACCAAGGATGGAAGAATTTGGAAGTATCATTGTAAGCATAAACACCGGCATAGTAGGCGGCAAAATGCTTCATTTCATCAAAACCATGCTCAGTGGGATAAGCAGCTGGCTTATCGCCCATGTGCCACTTTCCAGAGAAATAGGTCGAATAGCCATTTTTCTTAAAAAATTCCGCAATCGTGGGTGTTTCTTTACGAAGATAGTTTTCATCGGCGGGAGCGATGACAATGGATAAGGCAGAACGAATTGGTATACGCCCTGTCATAAAGGAAGCACGGCCTGCCGTACAACTTGCCTGTCCATACCAGTTCGTGAAAACAGCGCCTTCTTTTGCCATCCGATCAACATTGGGAGTAGGGTGGCCCAATGCACTACCGCCACCTGAATAAGGGCCAAAATCTCCCCAGCCGGTATCATCCGTCATCAGCATCACAATATTAGGCTGCTTGGAAGCTTGTGCGAGAGCAAGATGAGATGTCATTGTTATTCCAGCGGTAGCTAGGACAGCGAGCGACACTTTCCATAACTTAATTGAATGTTCCATGGATTTCTCCTATTTACAATTCAATTAAGTATACCTATTTGTTACTACAAAGCGAAATAGGTGGTTTTTAGCGACGATCACCCATTAGTCGCAATATGTTAAGAAATAAGTTAATAAAGTCTAAATACAGGATAAGGGCTCCATAAATAGCACCTTTTCTCGCTTGATCGGAAGAGGTGAATTGAAACGAAAGCGCTTTAATTCGCTGCGTATCATACGCTGTCAACCCAGAAAAGATGAGTACGCCTAATACCGAAATAGCTAGCTGCATGCTATTGCTCATTAAAGATGGAAAAAACAAGGCTAATAACATCACAGCAATCAACCCAAAGAGCCCCATCATGCAAAAAGAACCAATCGGGCCCAGATCGCGTTTAGTGAGGTAACCAAACATACTTAAGCCAGCAAAAGCAAAAGCGGTCGTAAAGAAAGCACTACTAATGCTTTCCATTGTATAAACTAAAAATAACACGGAAAAAGTCAGTCCGACGAGGGTGGCATATAATGCGTAGACGGCGGATGCCATGCCAATACTCATTCGTTGTACCCAACCGCTCAGCGCAACCACGGCAACTAACTGGAAAATAATTAACCCGAAAAAAACCACTCGGCTTTGCATAATGTAGGCGATCATGTCCGGCTGATTAGCAACGACATAAGCCGTAATACCGCTGATTCCAATACCTGTCATCATCCATAAATAAACTCGATTCATGAAAGCAGCCATTGCTTGCGTCGTGCTGGCGGTACGTAAATCATTCTGGCGATTAGAAGAGAACATATTTATTAATCCTAATTAGTTAACTCGTAAAGAAGTATATCACAAAAGGAGATGACGGTATAAACGAAGAACAAGACCGCTCTATTTATAAAAAATGGAGCGGTAACTTGTTATACTTTGAGGATCATTTTAATCAGCTGTTCATTACTCGATAATAGTAACTTCTTCAGCTTGTGGTCCTTTCTGTCCTTGCGTCACAATAAATTCTACTCGCTGGCCTTCACTTAAAGTCTTAAAGCCACTGCTTTTGCTGACAATATTGCGGAAGTGTACAAATACATCGGGGCCATGTTCGCGTTGAATAAAACCATATCCTTTATCGTTGTTAAACCACTTAACAGTTCCTCTTTCTTTTTCACGTGCTGCCATAACGGTACCTTTCATAAAAAAAATAAAAAATTGATTATCCTTCTTTCCTCTTGCTAATTGTTTAGCTAAAGAGAAAGATTCAGTCTATCATGAATCTTATTCGCTGTACTACGTGAATTAAACAAACAAAATCATATAACTGTATAATAAATACACAAATATCAAATAATAAAATATAATATGTATAATATGATAAGCTAAGAGCTAGTGACATTAATTCATTTTGGACTAAAACCGCATGATAACGATATATGCCTTACGTCAATCTACTATTCAGTCTGAAATTTGGATGGAAGAAAATGATGTCAAACAACTCGCATTAGAAGAAGCCATTTGGATTGATTTATTATCTCCTACCAGGACAGAAGAAAAAATCATCGAAAAATATTTGAATTTAGATGTTCCCACTAAAAAAGAAATGAAAGAAATTGAACCGTCTAGCCGTCTTTATAAAGCAGGAAATGCTTTGTTTATGACAGCAACGATGGTCGCAAAATCTGCCTCTCTTAAGCCAAAAGCGGATTCAGTCACTTTTATTTTGACAGAAAAAAAAGTTATCACCGTACGCTACATTGAACCTCATTCGTTTAAGTCATTTATTTCTCGATTACCTCGTCTTGATGTCAGTGAATTTGTGCCAGAGAAATTACTCATTGGGCTATTAGAAGCAACGATTGATAGACTCGCCGATATTTTAGAAAAAGTGAGCCATCGTTTCGATAAAATTTCACATACTATTTTTCATTCTCATGAGCATGAAATTATTAACTATAAATCTATTCTGCAAAATATTGGTGCTAATAGTGATCTTGGTGGAAAAGTACGGGAAAGTTTAGCCTCGTTCGGACGGCTTTTTTATTTTTTGGAACAAATGTCTGGTTCTAAATTAGATTCAGAAGGGATACTGCGTTTAAAGACGCTCACTAAAGATGCTAGTGCGCTGAATGATTATACGAGTTTTATTTTAAGTAAAGTAAATTTATTATTAGATGCAACATTAGGCATGGTGAATATAGAGCAAAACAATATCATTAAAATCTTTTCTGTTGCGGCCGTTATTTTTCTACCACCCACGCTGATTGCTAGCATATATGGAATGAATTTTCGATTTATGCCGGAATTAAATTGGTATATCGGGTATCCGATTGCTATTGGCTTAATGCTTATTTCTGCGTGGCTACCTTATCGCTATTTTAAAAAGAAAAAATGGCTTTAGGGCTAATTTCCCAATTTTTACTTTATTTCCAGTAATTTTCGATACTGGAAATATAATTTTTAGCCGTAATTTTATGGTAAACTATATTCATAAATGGACAGCCGCAAGGAAGTCTATATGTGGAAAATATG
>SCTP01000176.1 GCA_004322325.1 Gammaproteobacteria bacterium
TTCTCCCCCCACCAACATACATGAGTTTCCTTCTTATGCTCAGGATAACAACCCGCCCAGCACCAATAATAATTATGCGTCACGACTACCTCAGCATATTCAGACCAATGAGAAAGTAGTGGTAGTCGATCCAAAAGTGCATGCCTGGGGAGCGTATGATGCCAATGGTAACCTCATTCGCAGCGGCTTAGCCTCAGCCGGTGCAAATTGGTGTCCTGACCTACATCGACGCTGTCATACAAGTGTAGGCACCTTTCGGGTCTATTCGTTAGGCAGTGCCAGCTGTAAATCGAGTATTTATCCTATCCCACGCGGCGGTGCGCCCATGCCTTATTGCATGTTCTTCAATCGTAATCTGGCGCTCCATGGATCACCTGCTAGTCATGTGGTCGATGGGAATGTGAGTCATGGTTGTGTACGGCTACGTGTGAACGATGCAGAATGGTTACGCTTTAACTTTGTTCGCGTAGGTACAAAAGTGATTATCAAACCGTATGGTTAAGATTTCCTTAAGCTAAAGCGATTATTATTTCAGGTCGAGGTTTTATATCAATGCTCAGGTCATAAAAAATAAAAAGCGGGAAGTTGTTTGTTCGCCACTCATACTACAACTACTCATTCTCCGTGGGTGGTTGTAGTTTTTTATGGGTAAGACATCGAAACAACCGCAGGGTTTCAGGAAACAAAAGATCTGCTTTAAATTTTTCGATTAACAATAAAATAATCACTAACAATAAGCTATTAAACAGTAAAATTAAAAAGAGTGAGACGTATAAACTCATCTGCAACGAAATAAAATAGACGAATAATATCGTCAGCACACATAACCACGTCGCCGTGAGTAATGAAGCAGCCATAAAAGTAAGAAAAATAATCGCTGTAATACTACGACGCGATAATCGCGCTTCCCACTCCACCAACGTACAAAAACGATTAGCAATTCGACATATAGCGGGCACCGCCATGGCTATTTTTATAATCGTTTTCCCTAACGCCGATTTTTTCTCATCTGTCATATTATTTATGCACAAAATAACCAACGACGAAACCGACTAATAACGCAATGCCTAAGGAAGTAAATGGTTTATGAGCGGTGTAATCTTCCACATTCTTGCGTGCGTGCACTGATTTCTCGCGGAGATTATCAGCCGACTGTGCTAATAATTCACTGGTTTTACCTCTGATATCACTCGCCGTTTCTGCAAACGCTTCTTTAATTCTTTCTAAATCAGCTTGCAGATCATAGTTGTTTTGTCGTACATGCTTTTTTGCTTGTTCTATCTTATCCATCGTTTTCTCCTCACTTATAAAAATCCATATAGAATTATTATATCGCAAATAGACCTGCTTTTATAATTTTTCATCTAATTTATTGTATTGTAAGTAATTTTTTTACCCGCTCCGTCCTTGACCTGGTTTCCCTAGAAATAGTATCGTCGCATTATCGAAATGAAACTGTTAAAAGGTATCAGAATGTCACATTATTTACTTTCTATTGACCAAGGCACGACGAATAGCCGGGCGATTTTATTTGATCGAAGCGGTGCGCTGGTGAGCCAGCACGAAGTTGCCTTACAGCAATATTTTCCCCAGGATGGTTGGGTAGAACAAGACCCTGAAGAAATGATCGCGAATACTATTATTTGTTGTCGTGAGGCTGTTAAGAAAAGCACTATTTCTGTCAAACAGATTGCGGCTATTGGCATTTCCAATCAGCGAGAAACCACCATCGTGTGGGACAGACAAACAGGCAAACCGATTTATCCGGCTATTGTTTGGCAAGATCGACGCACCCGTGATTTCTGTCAGCAACTCTCGCAACATCCGATCCATGCTTATTTGTGTGAAAAAACCGGATTGCTTTTAGATCCTTATTTTTCTGCCACTAAGATTTTATGGTTATTAGAGAATGTGCCTCACGCGCGTGAGCGTGCTGAGCGTGGTGAATTATTATTTGGTACCGTGGATACATTTTTAATATGGAAATTAACGAATGAGAAAGTGCATGCTACCGATGCGACAAATGCTTCACGTACTTTGTTATTTAATATTCAAACCCAAGAATGGGATAAACACATTTTACAAACGCTGAATATTCCCGCTAATTTATTGCCTACCGTTTTAGATAACACCGCACATTTTGGAGAGATGGATCCGACGATTTTAGGTGTCTCGATTCCTATCGCGGGCGTGGCCGGTGACCAGCAAGCAGCTACCATTGGTCAAGCTTGTTTTCATCCTGGCATGGTAAAAGCGACGTATGGCACAGGCTGTTTTATGCTATTAAATACAGGCTCTACCTTCATCCAATCCCGTAATCGATTAATTTCAACCGTCGCCTATCGGTTAAATAATCAAGTAACGTATGGATTAGAAGGCAGTATTTTTTCAGCAGGTGTGACGGTTAAATGGCTGCGTGATACTTTAAAAATAATTGAAACAGCTGCTGAAACAGAATCATTAGCCGCCAGTACGCCTGATACCGGTGGCGTTTATTTAGTACCTGCTTTTACAGGACTCGGTGCACCCTATTGGGATGCTCAAGCACGCGGAGCACTCTTTGGCTTAACGCGGAACAGTAATAGAGCACACATCGTGCGCGCTGCGCTGGAAAGCGTCGGTTATCAGACACGTGATTTGTTGGAAGCCATGGCGAATGACTATCCTTCTCGTTTAGACAAATTACGCGTTGATGGAGGAATGACAGCGAATAATTGGTTATTACAATTTTTATCTGACATGTTGCAATTAGAAGTCCAACGTCCTGTGTGTATTGAGACAAGTGCGCTGGGTGCTGCTTATTTAGCTGGGTTGCAAATTGGTATGTATCAATCATTAGATGAAATTTTTAAGCTCTGGAAAATGAAATCATCATTTTCACCGCAAATGCCGCTTGAGCAACGTGAACAATTATATAAAGGATGGAAAAAGGCTATACAACGTACGATGAGCACTTAATTGCATAAATCAATACAGAAGGGAATCATTCCCTTCTGTATTGAGGCATAGCACTTTATTTATGGTGTTTATCTTTGTTTGGCATGGAACCTGTCATAGGACGGTTGGTGTTAGTGTTAGTGGTATTAGTTTGTTGTTGCTGACGTTGTTGGTGCTGTTGTTGCTGCTGCTTTTGTTGATTCGGATTTTGATTACCTGGATTATTCTGACCCATATCAATTCTCCTTAAATTAGAAAGTTGTAGAGGTCTTTATAGTCTAATAGATTCATCTATTGATTGGAGTTGGTAAAACACCTGAGATAAGCTAGGAAAAACCCTTATCTTGATCTTTTTCCTCACAGGCTTGCAGCCATTCCTCTTCTACTGCTTCTTGTCGTTTCTTGAGGTTTGCTTGGGTCAGTAGATATTCTTGCAATTTTGCCTTATGCGGCGACTCATACAGTGAAAGATCCGTTAATGCCAACTCTATTGCTGTCAATTCTTTTTCTAATTTACTCATTTCATTTTCTAATTGTTTGATTTTATTTAATAACGAGCGATTTGGTCCACGCTGTTTCACTTGAGGTGGCTGCTTCGGTGCCGCTTGTTGCTTACGAAAAGTGATTAACCATTGCTGATAATCTTCTAAATCTCCCTCAAATAGTTGCAACTTCCCATCTGCTGCTAGCAATAATTGATCCGTCGTACTGCGCAGGAGAAAGCGATCGTGTGTGACGAGAATCATCGCACCTTCATATTCTTGCAAAGCGATACTTAATGCATTACGCATCTCTAAATCTAAATGGTTCGTCGGTTCATCTAATAACAGCAGATTAGGCTGCTGCCAAACCAATAAAGCCAAGGCAAGACGTGATTTTTCACCGCCTGAAAAGTGCTGCACGGGATACAATACGCGGTCACCTGAGAATCCAAAGGTACCTAAATATTTTCTTAATTCTAACTCTGCTTTAGTTTCTGTCAGTTCCCGCAAATGATCGAGAGGTGATTCATGAAGGCGTAAAGCATCAACTTGATGTTGCGCAAAATAACCTATTTTTAACCCAGCACTGGTCTCACGTTTACCAGTTGCCGCCGTCAATTCACCTGCTAATAATTTAATTAAACTGGATTTTCCCGCGCCATTCGGCCCCACGATGCCAATTCTTTCTTTAGGTGCAATACTTAAATTCAAATGACTTAAAATTATTTTATCGTCATAACGAATGCCCGCTTTTTCCAGTTGAATTAAAGGATTGGGGCATTGCTTTGGAGACTTGAACGAGAACTGGAAAGAAGATTCCGCTTGCACTGCACAAATTAACTCCATACGCTCAATGGCTTTTAAACGACTCTGTGCTTGACGAGCCTTCGATGCTTTTGCACGGAACCGATTCACAAAATCTTGCATGTGGGTAATTTGCTTTTGCTGTTTTTCATACGCGGCTTGCTGCATTAACAATTCGGCTGCACGTTGTTTTTCAAACGTGGAATAATCGCCTGTGTATAATTTTAATTGTTGCTGCGAAAGATGAGCGATGTGGTCAACTGTCTTATCTAAAAAATCACGATCATGGGAAATTAATAATAGCGTACCTGTATATTGTTTTAACCATTGTTCCAACCAAATCACTGCATCGAGATCTAAATGGTTTGTCGGTTCATCTAACAATAAAACATCTGACCGGCAAATTAATGCTTTAGCCAAATTTAACCGCACTCGCCAACCCCCTGAAAAGGCAGCGACAGATTTTTGCTGTTCTTCTTGAGAAAAACCTAAGCCTGCTAAGATCACGGCTGCACGTGCAGGAGCGGCATACGCATCGATGATGCTTAATTTTTCATGCAAGGCGGCAATACGCGCCCCCTCTTCTTTCTGCTCAGCCTCGGCTAATTCCGCTTGCAACGTGCGCAACTCAGCATCTCCATCTAATACAAACTCCAATGCTGATCTGTGATAAGCCGGCGTTTCTTGCGCAACGTGCGCCAGCTTAATTTGTCGCGGTATCTCCACCTCTCCTTCTTCCGTCTCTAATGCACCGAGCAAGAGTGAAAATAAACTTGTTTTGCCCGCCCCATTGGCACCGATCAAACCGATGCGTTGCTTGTGATAAATAATCCAATTAATTTGTTTTAATAATACGCTTAAACCACGGCGTAAAGTGACGTTGCGCAAGGTGATCATGAATGGAATAACTCGCTAATTTTCGCCTTTAATAAGATGAATAATGCCGGAAAAATCTTTCTCTCCATTCCCTTGATTAACATATAACTCATAAAGCTCTGCTGCCACAGCCCCCAACGGCACGACAGCATCGACTGCTTCCGCTGCATGCATGCCGAGACGTAAATCTTTCAGCATCATTTTTGCCATAAACCCTGGCTGATATTGATGACTTGAAGGGACATTGTCAAGTATTCCAGGCACAGGGCAATAACTGGTCATGGACCAACATTGTCCGGACGCATTGGAACTGATTTCAAAAAACTTCTGAGGATCTAAGCCCAGTCTCTCTGCAAGGGTAAATGCTTCAGCGACACCGATCATGGAAATACCTAACAATAGATTATTACAAATTTTCGCTGCCTGACCGCGTCCTGCTTCTCCTGCATGGACAATCTTTTTTCCCATGGCAGTTAAGATGGACTGTGCCCGCTCAAAATCGTCCCTGCTACCGCCAACCATAAAAGTCAATGTTCCTGCTGCCGCACCGGCGACACCGCCTGAGACAGGGGCATCGAGCATGGCGATATGACGTTTTTGAGCTTCTTCATGCAGCAGACGGGTGGTGGTGATATCAACGGAAGAACAATCGATATAGAGTAGATTGGATTTGGCATGAGAAAAAATACCATCACGACCTAAACAAATGCCTTTCACTTGTTCACCAGTTTGGACACTGGTGATAATGACATCGGATTGTGCAGCTAAGGCAGCGAATGAATCGGCAGGAAGTGCGCCATCTTTTGCTAATACATGCACCGCCTCTGGCGCGACATCGTAGATAGTGACGTTAAATCCTGCTTTTAATAAGTTACGCACCATGGGATTTCCCATGTGTCCTAACCCAATAAATCCGATGGTGATCATGCTAACTCCCTTGGAAACCAACGTTGTGTAACCGTTTTTAATTTCGTATAAAATCGAACCGCTTCGGTGCCATACATACCGATGTCAGAAAAAATCGAGCGTTTCCAACCGCCGAAACTTTGATACGCAACAGGAACAGGAATCGGTACATTCACGCCAACCATTCCGACTTGCACTTTTTCCGCAAATGTTCGTGCTGTGTAGCCATCACGTGTAAAAATGGCTGTGCCATTGC
>SCTP01000003.1 GCA_004322325.1 Gammaproteobacteria bacterium
TGTCATTTTGTGGAGCAAATGACAGCAATCCTCTGCATGGCCCCAATCTTTCCATGCGTAAAGAATGGGTAATAAGCGGGGATGTTCAGCTAATCGACTGCTTTGCGCCCAAAGTTCAATGCGGCTAACGGTGAGCTTGCGCAATAATTCTAATTGTTCTGGCGTGAAATCACGAAATTCAACGGGTAAATAAGTATCTTTTTCTTCAACGTGCTCACGCGCTTGCTCTGTTAATTCATGCACGATGATGTAAATACTTTTAGTCGCTTTTGCAATGGCTTCTTGCATCATGACAAAACGGTCTTCTGCTTGACTGATGCGTTGTAATAAAGCGTGAATAATACGATGAATACGCATAGGCGTATCCAAACTCAGTAGGCCCACAATGCCAAGTGGGAATAAATCACCATTATCGATCAGCGCATCAATAATAGCAGCAAAGTGAGCGTGAGGAATTTGTTGTAAGACATGGCTATTGTCTAATTGATCCAGAAAAATCAAGATACGATCATCTTGATTTAATCGCATTAAAGCATGATCAAATGTTTCTTTATCATCCGTCAATGATAATATCGTCTTAAATTCAGAGGAAGGAATATGTCCGGGTTGTAACGATAAACGAAAATAAGCATCAAATAAATCGGGACTGCAAACGCGTTTTAGTTTTCGTGCCAGCATCGTGGAGTGAAAGAATGGCAGATGAGGTTGGTAAATGCGACGTAAGCGTGGGAATAAACGTAATAAAAGGGTTAACACTAAATCGCGTGATAGGCGATCGGTACGGGCAATAATTTCATCACAGCGCATTTTATCCTTGCTGATGCGTTCTTTATCTAATGGGTAAACATCATCGAGTAAATCAGTAAATAAATCTTTGTTATCGCGTATGCCTAGATAAACGTGTGGAAGAAAGACCTCAATGGCGGTGAGCGCAAAAAAATCGACGGGGTTAACAATATCACGCAAGCGAGAATAACTGAATTTTAAAGTATTCACATAACGTGTGATATCACGGCAGTTTTCAAAGAAAAATTTAAGTGAGCTATAATAAATATCTGCCCAATATTCTGTATTCCATGTTTCTTCTGGAACACTTTTCACGACTTCATCCAGTCGATCAGCAAGAATTTTTTCTAAATCTTGTTGTAGAATAGGCGGCACGTCAAACGGCAATTGCACGATTTTTTCAATCATTGCCTTGCCGCCGCTGCTATCGATTTCATCAATGGCATATTCTACTTGATGTTTATCAAAGGCAAGCAGGTATGCGGTGTTAGCATAATCTGCCATTGATTTAACGATTTGGAAAATTTGCTTAATTTCTTCTGGATATAGGCGCGAAATATTATCGATCATGATGATAATTTTATGTTTTTGCTGGCGTAATAATTCATTGAGTTCGGCTTTAACCAACGTCAGATCGCGACCTGACTCCCAGCCATAAGCATCTTTACTAAACCACATGCGTTTTTGGCGTAAGGCTTTAGGTACGGGTTGATGGGTGAAAAAAGAGGCGTAGAGTTCTAATAAATAGATAATACGGCCGCTATTTTCGAGATAAGGCACGCTGCGTAAGGCGGAGGATAAGCGGCGGAAGAAGCTGTAAATTAATTGATTTTGGCCGGAATAACTCCACGGGCTGAAGTTTAAAATGATGGGTTTTTCGTTATCTTCCATATTGTTAGCAGCGAAATTCAATTCTTCTAACACTAAGTTAATCACCGAAGTTTTCCCTACGCCGAAACCGCCGTATAAACCGACGACGATGCTATCGGTGTCCTTATGATCCAGCATGCAGCGGGCGAGGTATTTGGCAAAAATAGTGCGATTTAATCGATCTTGGTCGCTTTTTGTGATGGGGCGATCGGCATCAAACACGGATGGGGTACTCCTGTACGGTTTGAATGGGTCCTTTGTTCATTATAACAATTTTTATTTCCAGAGATCATCATCAGATTGGAAGCGATATTTTTTATTAATAGGGGTTTGTTTTCCAAGGCCAATCCATGTGAAAAAATCTATTGGTTTCATAATGTTTTTCTCCTAAACTTTAAAGTCGATGATTTTTTTTGCTCATTACTGGTTATTTTAATTTTAAATGGATGAGCCGCGAATATTTTTTGTGTTTGCACCGGCTAAAATCCCACGCATATCTTTCATGCTACGTTCAGGAACAAGTTCTAAACAATCACCTTTAGGAATGAAAATAAATTTTTGTCCAGGCTTGATATGTAGTTGGTCCCTTATTTTTTTAGGCACGCTGATTTGAAATTTGGATGAAACTGTCGCAATATACATAATTCTTACCTTAACAGAAAAGACTTAAAATTCAAACAAGCCTAGGCGGATTTGAGCTGTCGTCTTTTAAAAGCTCAGGCATCTCTTGTAATTCCACCCAAAATTTACCCTTACGTTTTTCAATCGCTTCGTTCGGCACGAAAAACAAAGAGCTTAATCGATAATTATCATAAGGGTCTATTTGATAAAATTTCGAAAACTTTGGTGCCGGCGTTAATTTTTCGATCAGTATCTCTTTTTTCACAGGCCGATTAATATAAAAATAACCCATCATCTCATTGTATAATTGCATATCATTGATGGGCGAATAATTTTTTAAATGATCACGTGCTGCTTGAAGAAGATGGCGGTTTGCCATTGGCTCAGTGGTTTTTTCTAGTTGAGTGTTGACAATAATATGCGGA
>SCTP01000177.1 GCA_004322325.1 Gammaproteobacteria bacterium
GGTTAACTATCAGATTTTTATTCTCAGAAAAGGCAAAGATGAGAAAAAAGTAACACTAGCAACAAGGAAAGCAATTTATAAAATAGCCTATTCAGATCTTGGCGTTTCGTTATCGCCTTTATTAGCCATTTTTAGGGAAATTAGCGAAATAACCAGTCTAAGTAATTTTGTTACCACTAGTAAGATAGTACGAGACAAGCTAGCTAATCTTAATAATGAGTGGAAAGCGCTTAAAGATGTTTTTTTGGATGAAAATAACACTTCTTCAGTGGACTGGAATAAAACAATAAAAGCATTGGCAGAATTACTTGAATCGAAAGAAACTCCCACTCACGTTGCTTCGTTGTTAAAAGAATTATCAACTTATCTGGAAGGGGTATTTTTGCATTTTTCTATTAACACAAGAAGGCATGAAATAAAAGAAATGCTGGCTAATACATCTCCTCATTCAGAAAAATATCAAATATTAAATGAGAGTGTGGAAATAACAACAGGCATGTATCAGTCTTTGGAGAAATTTAAAGAAATGCATGCTGGTGAGTTATGTTTAGTGATTTTATCTGTGTTAGCAGATATCTGGAAGAAAATGCATTCGCTGGGAAATGAAGAAGCAAAAAGTGCTATAGACTATTGCTTCGATTTTTTTTATGAAATAAATAATGAGATGGAACTAAAAAGTATAAATGCATATTTAGATTATGTATCAGGAAAGAGAAAGGGAGATGGAATCGTTTCCGATTTTGAAAAAATAGCACTACAACTTCAGCAACTTAAGAAGCTAACATTTGAGAAAAAAGATGAGTTTGAAGCTATTGTGTCATTAATAGAGATGTTAAGAGTTTCATTATTGGGATTTTATTCTTGCAAAATTAAACAGGGTGATAGTTTATGGGCGACTAGAAAATTGCGACAGATGACAGGAAGTGCCAACGTTAATATGATCACTCTTTATGAAAAATATGCTGCCGCCGCGCTTGCGTGTAGTGAGGTATTGCAATCGCTTCCTCAGCTATTTCAACAATCAGATCCAATAGAAGGAGAGTTATCTATGCAAAGAAAGGTAGACATTGCTACAGTGAAGGAAAGCATTGAAGCAATGGAAGAAAATTCTAAATTGATATATGAAAAAGTGATAGGGGAGTCAATTTCAGCGGCTGATTTAGCACAAAGTATTGAAAATGAAATCAAGAAATACGAAGATCAAGAGGAATGGTCAGAAATGAAAATGGAAAGTAAGCCTAAAGAAGAAAATCTCTATAAATACTTTCATGAAAAAATGGCGGGCATCGATATACAAAATGAAGGATTACTTAAATGTATTGCAATGGAACCACTGACACCGACAGAGGAAGCCTTTGCAGAGCATTGCATTAATTGCTTAGTTAATCTAGAGGCAGAGGCATCGGAAGATATGAAGTTTGCTGAAGATTTTGATAAAAAAGTATCTTTTTTGCTAAATAATAAGATGGAGAGTTCAATAAAAAAATACAAACAGCAGTTGAACTGGGCGCGTTCGATGCTTAGTGTATTTTATGCATTACCCCATTTGACAGCGTTGGAAGATATTAAAAAGCAAGTAGCTGAATTAGATGGAGAAACATCTTTTAAAGCGAAGACAATCGTCCATACTCTTTTAGAAAAGTACAGTGAAACAAGTAAGGAAGAGAGTACGCATTACAAACCTATCCTGAGAAGTTTATTAGTGCAATCACTGTTCCAGTTTCTTCCACCTAAACCCGCACTAGTTTATACGGGCCAGCAAACACACACAATGTTTCTGCCACCGCAAGCAAAACCTCAGTTGCCACAACAAGATATGAAGGAGGTAAGGCAATATCAACCCTAACTCATTAAATAAATGAGTAATTCAAAATAATACTCACTCTTAATCATTCCTTTTGCGATTATGATTATAATAAAAAGAATTCATCGCAAAAGGAGTGCCTTCTATGGGAGACCAAGCCTTACGGGAGTTGCAAGAAGCACTGAATTCACTTGAAGATGATATAAAAGCCGCTTGCCGAAAAGAATTAGCCCGACTCCATGCGCAATTAAAATCGTCTGATCCCATTCAATGTGTACAAGACATCGTGAATGAAATTAATAAAGAAGAGCAAAGATTAGGGCAAGATACAAAAGCAAATGCTTATTTCTCCTCCGCCCTTCTCTGGACCCAAAATTTCAGTTACAAAGCCGCTTTACGAAAAACATTATCAACCTGGCTAGAAAATCAAACCGCGTTAGAATCAACTTACCAATCAAACAAGCGTTATTAACAGTTGCTTGACTTGCTTGATAGCTGTTTTCCAATTTAATCGATTTTCATATTCATAATAAGCCGAATAGGCTAATGCCTCATATCGCGCACGATCTTGCATTAAATTCACAATGTAATCGCAATAGGTTGCAACCGGCGCATCGAGTGCAAACATCATGCCATTGACATTGTCTTTTACAATCGTTCCAATCCCCCCAACATACGTTGTTAAGCAAGGCACAGCAAATGCGTTTGCTTCACAAAACACAATTCCATACGCTTCAGCACGCGAGGGGACAAAAAGAAAATGTGTTTCGGCTAATAAAGTTTGAATTTTATTCTTTCCTTCTGGTGTGTGTTTAGAAATAAAACCTAAACATTTAACATAAGGCGGCATCGGTTGTAGTTTGGGTGTGTAACCGACAATAGTTAGCTCCACTGGATAGCCTGCTTCGTGTAATGCTTTCGCTGTGGCTAATACAATATCACCTCCTTTCCGCTCCCAACTTTTGGCGAGGAAAAGTAATTTAATTTTATCATGCGCACGTTTTTTAACGATCTCATGAATTTCCGCAGCGCTTGGAGCAAGATCCATATTCGCACCAAATGGGATGACTTTTACTTTTTCACGATCCACCCCATACAATTCAATCGCACTGTTAGCCGCCCAGTCGGATGAAAAAATCGCGAGTTTGCAGCGGGATAAACATTCCGTCGTTATTTTATTACCTTGATGGATGGTTTTAGCAGAATGATAAGCAAACGGAGGATAGAAGCCTAGCAGTGAGGCATACAATGCATCCGTCCATAAAACAATCGGCTGTTTACAATCCAGATACGCTACAGGATTAATTTGAGGAGAGAGAATAACATCAGCGGATAACTTGGCTAAATGTCGTGCGGCTTGTTGAGAATAGTGTTGGGCAGCGAATGTATTGAAGCGTGGGCTTTCACGTTGATTAGAAGTCAGTTTGTTCCAAAATTGGTGGGCTTTAAAAAAACGCGGCAACTTGCGCGAGAGTGAGCCAATATAGTCGACGGCAAAACCGGCATTCGTCAATGCCTGTGACATGAAATAAGGTGTTCCTGACCAGTTGTGTAAATCATTTGCATCAAAAGTGGTGGTATACGCAACACGCATTACTTACTCCTTAAGTGATTGCATTAATGGCAATTGCCAAAATTGTTTTTGAAAAGATGAAATAGAAAAATTTTCCATCATCCACTGATAACCTCTTTTTCCCCATTGCCCACGTTCTTCAGGTGATAAAGTGTAAATTTTTTTCATTGCAGAAGAAAGTGCCACAACATCTTTGGGTGATACCACGAGACCCGTTTCACCCATGACTTCAGGAATGCCATGTACACGTGTCGCAATAATCGGAAGTTTAGCTGTCATGGCTTCTATCAAGACGCGGCCAAACGCTTCTTGGATGGAAGATAAAACGAAACCATCAAATGCTTTCATGTAACGAAAACCGTTAGCCACAAATCCTGTAAAAATCACGTCATCGCTGAGTTGATACGATCGAACTTGTTCTTGCAATGATGCCGCTAATTCTCCTTCGCCCATAATGACAAGTTTTGCTTTAGGGCAATCTGCCTTAATCAGGGAAAAAGCCTGAATCAAGCTAGCATGATCTTTATTTGGCACCAGGCGGGCAAGATTGCCAAAGACGATATCATCAGCAGACAAATGCAATGCTTGCCTCGCTTCTTCCCGGGAAAAAAATTGTGGCTCTGTTTGTTCTACATCCACAACGTTATACAAAGTCACCACCCGCTCTTTCGGTATGCCCCACAAATCCTTGCGCATATCATCACGTACCGCATTAGAGACTCCTGCAAATAGCATATTTCGACGCGCCAGTGCTGCCATAAACCACTGCCTCCCCCGCGAGGACATGGTCCCAAGCTCATGCATCACCCCGATCAAGGCAGGCAGGCGGTAAAATTGAGTCACCCACATCATGATGTACGTGGGCTTGTAGCGATGACAAATGGCGATCTGAAACTGCTTCTCACGGCAAAGCGCAAGTAACCGGCGAATAGCGCCTATTTTTAGCATACGGATGTCTTTTTTAGGGATGTTCAAAAATAATACATTTTCAGCCATCGTACGCTGCCTCGTTTCTGCATTTTCCGGGCCGGTCAGGTAGGCAACGGTGACTTCGTAGTACTGTTGATCGAATAAGCGGGTGTATTGGTTATAGATATCAATGAATTGAGTGGCATCGTTATGCCCCAAGATAAGGATGTTCTTACGCATTCTTTTTGCTCATTCTCCGCTTAGTTTGCTTCTTATAGCAAGTTGATTAGAAAAGAACAATAGAAGATTCTTTCTGTTAGCGTCTTGTGGTAAGATGCCAAGCCAATTTAAGTAAGGTAAGCTGAATACGCGCCTATGATGAAGATCTCCAAAGCTGTTTTCCCAGTCGCTGGAT
>SCTP01000178.1 GCA_004322325.1 Gammaproteobacteria bacterium
TGCTTGCGCATTAACAAAAAAATGGCAATTAGCACACGAAGCCAAACAATATACTACTTCATTAGAAAAACGTGTGCATGAACGTACCGAAGAATTAAAATATCAAGCGAATCATGATTTATTAACTGGATTACCTAATCGAGTATTGTTGCTAGAAAGTATCAGAGAAACTATCGAGTATTCAAATAAAAATAATAAATTATTTGGTATTTTATTTTTTGATCTTGATCGCTTTAAATTAATTAATGATAGCCTTAGTCATGAAGCAGGTGATGAAGTGCTTCGCATTATTTCTAAGCGATTACAAGCAGTCTTGCGCGAGGAAGATTTATTAGCGAGATTAGGTGGCGATGAATTTGTAGTACTCATCAAAGATGTTAAAGATAAAGATATTTTTATTAGCTTAGCCAGCAATCTTTTAAGTATATTTGAAAAACCGATTAAAATCCAAAACCATGAAATTAAATTGACGAGTAGTGTGGGGATATCGATCTATCCAAAAGATGGTAAAAATGTGGATATATTATTGCGTAATGCAGATACAGCAATGTATCGAGCTAAAGAGTTAGGAGCAAATCAATTTCAATTTTATACGGAAGAATTAAATGCGAGAAATATAGAGCGATTAGAAAAAGAGGCAGAACTAAGGCGTGCCTTAGCGAATGAAGAATTTTTTTTATGTTATCAGCCTCAATATGATTTAAAGACGGAAACACTGGTATCAGTAGAAGCTTTAATTCGTTGGCAACATCCTACGAAGGGTGTGGTTTCCCCCATCGATTTTGTGCCGCTTGCTGAAGATACAGGGTTGATTGTACCTATCGGTGAATGGGTGTTACGCACCGCTTGCAGGCAAGTGAAGGCATGGCAAGACATGGGATTAATGCCAATACGTGTTGCGGTTAACGTGACGACAAAGCAATTTAAATTATATAATCTTGTACAAATTGTCCGAACTATCCTTGAAGAAACACAATTAGAATCAAAATATCTAGAATTAGAATTAACCGAAAATATTATTATCAATAATGCGGATATTGTGAAGACGATTTATGATTTGAAAGAAATGGGGATTCAAATTGTCTTAGATGATTTTGGAACGGGTTATTCGAGTTTAAATTATTTAAGAGAATTGCCTATTGATCGCTTAAAGATAGATCAATCTTATGTGCAAAATATCGAATCGAATCGAGGTGATGATGTGATTATTCAAGCCATTATCGCCATGGCACAAAGTTTGAATTTAGAAGTATTAGCGGAAGGCGTGGAATCAGAGAGCCAATTGGAGTTTTTGAAAAAATCAAAATGCGGCGAAGTGCAAGGATTTTATTTTAGCAAGCCTATTCCAGCAAAAACGTGTGAAAGACTCTTAAGAGAGCCGCATAATTTGAAGTTAGCAGAGGAATTAGAAGAAAAATAAAGTGGTGATGCCTTATTTGGCATCATCCACAATCACTTTTTCAATAATAATCTTTTCGACAGGTACATTTTGATGGCCCATTTGCGTGGTGGTTGCTACTTTTTTAATTTTATCGACCACCTCCATGCCTTCAGTCACTTGTCCAAAAACACAATATCCCCAACCATTCCCTGTTTCAGCGGTAAAGTTGAGAAAATCATTGTCTACAACGTTAATGAAGAATTGGGCCGTGGCTGAATGGGGATCAGAGGTGCGAGCCATGGCAATGGTTCCTCTTTTATTGGCTTGACCTTTGTTTGCTTCATTTTGGATAGGAGACTGGGTTGTTTTTTGACGCATGTTAGTATCAAACCCCCCACCTTGAATCATAAAGCCGTTGATGACACGATGGAAAATAGTCTGATCATAAAAGCCATTTTTGGCATAAGCAAGGAAATTTTCTGCTGTTTTTGGCGTATTGTCGAAATCTAATTGCAAGGTAATATTGCCTTGGTTGGTTTGTAATGTAATCACAAAGACTCCTTTTATTTGAAAAAGGTGGAGTATATCATAAGGTTGAGAAAAAAAGGTAAATGGATTCATGACTAAAAGGCATTCACTATGAAAAATATCTTCACTGATCATCCTCATCGCATAGGGGAAACGTATTTTCAACATTTTAAATTTGCGCTTATATTTAGTATGAATATGATCGTAGGCGGCATAGCGTGTCTCATCCATGCCATTTTCCCCTTTCTATTTCCAGAAACAGGCAGTCATTTTTTATTGAAAATGACCCATCGCTTTATCGAGCGTATGCCGGTTGTTGAGGATCGTGTGAAAGTCATTTCGCAATCTATTGAAAAGAAAATGAAAAAAGATGAGTAAATCGTGTTAAAATAGAACTATAAGGAAAGACAACACGAGGAGGATGCGGTGAAAATAGTCAACGTGTCTGTTTTAATAGCCACCATTTTTTTGTGTAGTAATGTTTATGCAGAGCATTGTTCTCGTGATGTCGTCACATTTTCTGCTCAGCCGCCTCGCTATGATGGCAATTATGTAGAAGATGGCAATCGAAATTATGATCCTGATATGAGTACCGGCGATGACAATGCCAGTATTCACCCTGAGATGAATATTGATTACTAGCTTACGCTTGTTTTGCTATTGGCACGATGTTATTTGTTGTAAATAATGCTAATAGCTCTGTCAGTAAACCCGAAAATGTTTCTGTCATCATGATAAAATCCGCATCAAATTGCTGTTGTTTGGTTTCAGCAATATCTTTTGTTTGTGCGACAATTTCTTCTTCAAATTGAATGCTACGTAAGGAAAAATCATTCGATAAAACAAAATGCACGCGATCTTGCCAACAAAGTGCTACTTGTATGGCTTCACATCCATCTTTAATAAATGATTGCACACTGTTAGCAAATAAATCTTGTTGCTGACAGCGAATGATACGGTTTTCTTGCTGCGGGTCTTGTAACACACAGGCTTTTTTTTCAATCGAGAAAGAAGCAGGGTAATGTTGATGTTTTAACCAGCTCGTCATGATCGCGGCAGGTTTTGTGACTTCAATCGGTTGTATTTCGTCATTAAATGATTTTTTTAATAGCGAAATAAATTGCTCAGCTTTCTTGGGACTGGCGGAACCTAATACGAGCCAACGGTTTTTGGTATCAAGGTAAGCATAAATGCGCGTTAATTTGGTAAAAGCACGCGGAAGCAGGGTGATAATTAATTCATCTTTGAGAGAAAGTTTTTCTTTTTGTCGGACTTTTCTCGCTTCATTTAATTCAATTTGCTTAATTTTTTCACTGAGTGTTTGATTAACGACCGTAGCAGGAAGAATTTTATCTTCAATTTGCAAGCATAACATGGTATAGCCATTGAATGTACGCGTTAAGGGTGCACCTTCTTCGTCGAGTAAAGGTACCCATCCTATGCTCGATGGCATGGAAGGTAAGCAAGGTGTAAAGCGTAGTGGCTCTAGCTTTTCAAGCATTTTTTCTGCTGCATAACAAGATAAATTGGTTAATTGAAATACTTGAATTTGTTTAAACCACATTTTTTTCCCTTACTATCAAAAATAAATTAGCCAGTCATACCATAAACCCATCAACACACCTTTGCAAGAAGATTGATATTGCTATAACATGATACGCCTCAAAATGAATGGCACTTAAGAATTTTATGGCACAATATATTTTTACTATGCAAGATGTGGGCAAAATTGTTCCTCCTAAACGTGAGATTTTAAAAAAAATCTGGCTCTCTTTTTTACCAGGCGCCAAAATTGGCGTATTGGGGCTAAATGGGGCGGGTAAATCCACTTTACTTAAGATTATGGCGGGTATCGATAAGGAGATTGTTGGTGAGGCGCGTCCTTTACCTGGTATTCAGATTGGCTATTTATCGCAAGAACCAAAATTAAATCCGCAGAAAAACGTTCGTGGCAATGTGGAAGAGGGCCTGGGTGAAGGAATGGCTTTATTGTCTCGCTATAATGAGATCAGCATGAAATTTGCCGAGCCGATGAGTGATGATGAAATGAATGCCTTGTTGGCGGAGCAAGGTAAATTGCAAGACGCGATTGATGCGGCTAATTTATGGGATTTAGATCGTAAATTAGAAATTGCCGCTGATGCACTTCGCTTACCGCCATGGGAAGCGGATGTGACAAAACTGTCAGGCGGTGAACGTCGTCGTGTGGCGTTGTGCCGTTTATTGCTTTCTAAACCTGATATGCTGTTACTGGATGAACCCACTAACCATTTAGATGCAGAAAGTGTTGCATGGTTGGAGCGATTTTTACATGAGTATTCTGGCACAGTGGTGGCGGTAACCCATGATCGGTATTTCTTAGATAATGTAGCGGGATGGATTTTAGAATTAGATCGTGGACAAGGTATTCCGTATGAAGGTAATTACTCTTCTTGGTTAGAGCAAAAAGATAAGCGACTAGAGCAAGAAGAGCGCCAACAAGAAACGTATCGCAAAGCATTAAAGGCAGAGCTTGAATGGGTGCGAACCAATCCAAAAGGTCGGCAAGCAAAAAGTAAAGCGCGTCTTGCTCGCTTTGAAGAAATGAATGCACGTGAATTTCAAAAACGGTGCGAGACACAAGAATTATATATTCCACCGGGGCCGCGTTTAGGCGATTTAGTGATTGAAGTAAATAATGTAAGTAAAAAATTTGGTGATAGATTATTGTTTGAAAATTTAAGTTTTAATATTCCCCCTGGTTCCATTGTCGGTATCATTGGTCCGAATGGTGCGGGTAAATCCACTTTATTTAAAATGTTAATCGGTCAAGAAACACCGGATAACGGTGATATTCGTTTAGGTGAGACAGTAAAATTGTCTTACGTTGATCAAAGTCGTGATAATTTAGATGGCAGCAAAACCGTTTGGCAAGAAATTTCCAATGAACAAGATGTCATGATGATTGGTGCTTACCAAATGCAAACGCGTACGTATGTGGGTCGTTTTAATTTTAAAGGAACAGATCAACAAAAATTTATTAAAGATCTTTCAGGTGGTGAACGTAATCGCGTGCATCTCGCTAAATTACTTAGCAGTGGTGGCAATGTCTTGTTGTTAGATGAGCCTACTAATGATTTAGATGTTGAAACATTGCGTGCATTAGAAGAAGCATTATTGAATTTCCCCGGATGTGCGATGGTGGTTTCACACGATCGATGGTTTTTAGATCGAATTGCAACGCATATTTTAGCATTTGAAGGTGATAGTAATGTGGTATTTTTTGCGGGAAATTATACTGAATATGAAGCAGATCGTATAAAACGTCTCGGTGAAATGGCTAAACAACCGCATCGGATTAAATATAAAAAGTTAGAATAAAAAATTTTAAAAATGAACGACTTATAAAAGAGGTTGTCTTCGCGACGGTTTTTTAGTACCATAGCGCGATGCAATTGATAATCAGTCGTTCAAAATATCTAATATTAGCTGTATTGAGTTGTCTTATTTTAATCGTGTGGGATAGCAGTAGCATGAATGATAATCTTGATGCTGCATTTTTTATTCCAGCGAATACAGCTGATTCTGTATGGAGCAGTTTGCGCAGTGAATTCAAACTGGATCACCATGTTCAGTCTTCACGTGTGCAAGCTGAGATCCGTAATTTATTATCCGATCAGGACAAGCTTTACCAAATCCTGCAAGCGGCGGGCCCGTATATTTATTTTATTCAACAACAAACGAAAGCACGCGGATTACCAGCGGAATTAGCATTAATTCCTTTTGTTGAAAGTGAATTTAATCCGAATGATCATTCTAATAAAGGTGCAACCGGTCTTTGGCAATTAATGCGTGGTACGGCGCATGAGCTCGGTATCAAAGTAAAAGCAGGGTATGATGGACGTCGTAATGTCATTGACTCAACCAAAGCAGCATTAGCGTATTTCAAAGATTTAGGCAATGAATTTAAAGGTAATTGGGATTTAGCCATCGCGGCTTATGATTGTGGTCAAGGTAAAGTGGAATCAGTGCAGCGTCGTACAGGTAGTGATGATTATTGGGATTTACCTTTGCCAAAAGAAACAAAATATTATGTACCGCGATTATTAGCTGTCGCTGAAATTATTCAAAATCCAGATAAATATGGTGTGAAATTACCGCCTGTTAATAATGAAGCTTACTTTACAGAATTAAAAACGAAAAAATCAGTGAATTTGATACAAGTGTCGAAATCATCAGGTATCAGTTTAAAAACGTTAAATACATTAAATCCAGATTATAATCATGGGCCACTCCCTAAAAATGGTAAATATAGTTTATTAATACCAGTAGATAAAGAGCCTGTCGTGAGAGCAAAATTCGCTGATACCATCTAATCGACCTTCCGTGTCTACCTCGTTTATACCCGCATTAGAAATTACGACTTTTGATAAATGGAAGTTGTTATACGTTGTCGACGATGTTTATACTATCAATGGCGCGGTTCAAACTTATTTTTAA
Source organism: Gammaproteobacteria bacterium (assembly GCA_004322325.1). Lineage (GTDB taxonomy): Bacteria > Pseudomonadota > Gammaproteobacteria > DSM-16500 > DSM-16500 > Aquicella. The sequence goes on from SCTP01000178.1 coordinate 6,389, forward strand.
TCTTGATCCTTACTTTGGAGGCAAAAATGAAGACACTGTGGATGATCCTCTTAAGCCTGCTCAGCGTGAGTGCGGCTTATGCTGGTGATTATTTTGGCTCAACCCATTTGGTTGGTTCAGATATTGAACAGGCTACAATTTATGGTCCAGCGGAATTGGAGCATGTAAAAGCGGATACACTTAATGTGAATGGACCTTTGAAATTTAAGGATTTAGAGGTAACGAATGAAACAGGGATAGTGGGGCCGGTTAAAGATAGTGAGAAGGGAAAATTAAATGATGTGAAAGTAATGGGTCCTTTTGAAGCGAAAGATGTCATTTGCCATAATTTATCAGTGGTAGGACCAGCGACAGTTACTTCTCTTTTAGCCAAAGGAAATACCGAAATAATGGGTCCTTTGAAGGCGGATAAAAGTCATTTTCAGAAATTAACGGTAACGGCGGATGAAACAGAACTGAAGAATTCAGAAGTGGGTGATATTTTAATAAAAACGACTAGCAATAAAGAGCAAACACTTTACTTAGATAAAACGATTGTGAAAGGGAATATAACATTTGAATCAGGAAGAGGGGTTATCATCGAAAAAGGGAAGGCAGAAATCAAAGGTAAAGTAACGGGTGGAACGATAAAAAAGAAATAATCATATAACCATAATAACTATATTCTCATTGCGAGGCATGCGTCTCGCAATGAAGGCTAACACACATGACACCTTTAGACTATTATCGTGAACAATGCAATAAGGGACAAATTCTTGAGGATGAGCAGCAATTAATGGCGTTAAACTATTTTCAGACGCTGTTTGCTCATTTGTTGCAAGAACATAAAAGACGGCAGCGTTTTTTTGCAGCATGGACTAAGCCATGCTTAGTGCAGGGTCTTTATGTATGGGGTGGGGTTGGGATTGGTAAAACATTTTTGATGGATTGTTTTTATCACTGTTTGCCTTTTATCGAAAAAAAGCGCATGCATTTTCATCAGTTTATGGCTTTTATTCACGCCGAATTAAAAAAATATCAAGGTAAAAAAGACCCGTTGCAACTCATTGCTAAAAAGATAGCACAAGAAACAATGGTGTTATGCTTTGATGAGTTGTTAGTAGCGGATATTGTGGATGCGATGTTATTAGGGCGTTTATTTAAAGCGTTATTTTCGCAAGGGGTTTGTTTGGTGGCGACATCGAATGTAATGCCAGATGAGTTATATAAGAATGGATTACAGCGACAATTATTTTTACCGGCGATTGCTTTGTTAAAACAGCATACGTCTGTTATTCATGTTCCCACACAAATAGATTATCGATTACGTCATTTGCGCCGAGCAGGAGTGTTTTATCGATCACAAGATGAGTTAGCGCAGGAAAAAATGGAAAAAAGTTTTGCTATTTTAGCAAATGGTGAAGTGATTCCTGAAAATACTGTTGAGATTAACGGTCGATCGATTGTAGTGAAAAAGCAGGCTAATGATGTGATTTGGTTTGATTTTAATAGTATCTGTAATATACCTCGTAGCCAACATGATTATTTAGCGATTGCGAAAAAATATCATACGGTTTTTATCAGCGATGTGCCGATGATTTCAGCGAAAGAAAAAGATATTATTTCGTTGTTTATTCGGTTAGTTGATGTATTGTATGATGCACGAGTAAGAGTGGTGATGTCGTCGGTAGAACTGGTGGAGAAAATTTATCAGGAAGGGCATATGATATTTGATTATGCTCGGACACGTTCTCGATTATTAGAGATGCAGTCTGAGGCATATCTAACAGCTAATTCTGCATATTATAATCTAAATTCCACATAATCCATAAAGAGCCAGCTACAATTGAGATTAAAATAACGCCTGTAAATATTAAAGACATGACATTATGTCGACCTTGCTCAGTTTGTGTATTTAAACGTAGGAAACAAATTAATTGGGTGATAAATTGTATAATGGCCGCTAAATAGATGATGGTAAACATTTCCCATTTAGCAAATCTGCCAGACATGACTGTCCAAAAGGCCACTAATGTCAATATTACACAAATAATCAAGCCTACTATATAAATACCTAACGTTTTCTGGCCGGTACCGTAATCAACTTCTTGATGTTCCATTTACATTGCCCCTCTTAAATAGACAATAGTGAAAACAAAAATCCAGACGATATCTAAAAAGTTCCAGAATAAACCTAAATAAGTCATGCGGCGTTTAGCGATATGCGAAATTTTTAATAAAGGTAATTGGATAATCATTAATAAAATCCATATTAATCCGCAGCTCACGTGTAATCCGTG
>SCTP01000179.1 GCA_004322325.1 Gammaproteobacteria bacterium
CCATCATTCCACTCGCCTTCAGCTCATACAGCAATTGATTTACTTCCCGATACGTCGTGGTATAGTAGTCGACGTCTAATACCGGGTCCGAAAAACCCGCTTCCATTAATACATCCCCAATGTCATGCATGTCGATCAAGGGCGGTGTGTCTGCTTCATTCAATACCCCCCGCCACTCACGTAATGTATCTGGCCCAAGTGCAGTCAGCATGAGCAACCCCTCTACGCGCAGTACACGGCGCCATTCTTGTAATACTTTTTTTATATCAGTATGACACCAAGGGAGAAGAAAATTGGCAAATAACAAATCAACTGATTGGCTTTTAAGTGGTAAGGCCACCGCATCCGCGCAGAGTCGCGTAAGCGGTGATTTCGCTTGGCGAAGCATGGATTCAGTGATATCGATGGCAATAACCTTGGCCTCTGGATATCGCTCTTGCAATTGCAGACTCAACCCGCCTGTTCCGCAACCTATATCCACAATGGTTTTAGGCTGTAACGTCATCCAATCAAGACGCGTCAACATTTCTTGCCCCGCTTCTTTGGCTACGGCGGAAGTCAGGTCATAATCAGCAGGAGACCATGTAATGCGTTGGGAAAAATTCATCTTTCACTATGCTCGATTTATCTACGATCAACTGCTTCCACCCGTTTGCATTTTATGCAGCCATCCTACCGCTCGATCAACTAATATTTGCTTTACTTGCCAACAAAGCTTGCCTATTTTACCTGATCATTGTCTGCAATGTGCACAATTTTTCTCAGGAATGGAAAAAACGCCGCTTTGCCACACCTGCCACCACCAACCACCGCCGTTTGATCGCACTTTCGCTCTCTTTCCTTACCAGTCTCCTATTACGCAACTGATTATTCAGCTCAAATTTCAACATCGACTGCCCATCGCTAAAAGCTTTGCCGATTTATTGATACAACGCCTCCAAACTACCTGGTACCGTCGACAGAAACTTCCCGATTTGATTATCCCCATGCCGCTTCATCCGCACCGCTTGCGGGAGCGCGGCTTTAATCAAGCCGTTGAGATAGCAAAACCGGTGGCGAAAAAGCTGGGTATCCCGCTTGATCTTCACGGCATCAAACGTACGAAACATACCCAAGCACAAAGTGCTCTGCCTGCGCTGGAAAGAAAAAGAAACATTACTAACGCTTTCACCGCCTATCGCGATTATTCAGGACTCACCCTCGCCGTGGTTGATGATGTCGTCACCACCGGCCAAACGATGGCGGAATGCTGTCACGTGCTGAAGCAGCACGGGGCGCGGCAGATTGATGTTTGGTGTTGTGCGCGCAGGGGATAGTTGCTAAATTAAGCGCCATTATTAATAAGGATCCATTCATGTCAGATATTATTACCTTTCTTTCCCATCACCCCCAGCTCAGCTTGGGCGTGATGATCATCTTCATCCTGCTGGTGATTGTCGAACTCTTGCGTGCCAAGCAAGGCGGTTTTCGTATCACACCAGCCCAAGTGACCCAACTCATTAATCGTCAGAATGCGGTTGTCATCGATCTTCGTCCTAAAGAAAGCTTTCGTACCGGCCATATCGTTAATGCCATCTCCCTATCCGCTAACGACATTCAAGATAACCCGAAAAAGCTTGATCAATATAAAACCAAACTGCTTGTTTTAGTCTGCCAAACCGGCCTAGAATCGCAAAAAATGGCCGCTTCCTTATTAAAACAAGGTTATACTGTATACGCGTTAGCAGGCGGTCTTCGTGCGTGGCAAGAAGCAGACATGCCATTGATTAAGGGATAAGTTATGACAAAAGTAGTGATTTATACCAAATTAGGGTGTCCTTATTGCGAGATGGCGAAAAAACTATTGGCAGAAAAGCAGTTATCATTCGAAGAAATTCGTATCGACCTAGATGATAACAAGCGTGAAGAAATGATTCAGCGTAGCCAGCGTCGTACTGTCCCGCAAATCTTCATTAATGATCAACCGATCGGCGGTTACGATGATCTTGCCGCCTTGGTAAAGTCAGGTAAACTCAACCAATTCATCAATTCAATTTAAAAGGGCTCGTTCATGGAACAAACCAATACCGCAACACCTCAATTTGAAATTCAACGCATTTATGTCAAAGATATTTCATTTGAATCTCCGAATACACCGCATACTTTTGTGGAAGAATGGAAGCCAGAAGTCTCTTTAAATCTTGAAACGAAAAGTAACCGCGTACAAGATAATCTGCACGAAGTGGTGTTATCCATTACGGCTACCGTGACATCGAATAAGAAAACTGCTTTCTTAATTGAAATCCACCAAGCCGGTGTGTTCATGATTAGCGGCTTCCCAAGTGAACAATTACACCAAATGTTGGGCAGTTTTTGTCCTAATATTTTATTTCCTTATGCACGTGAAGTGGTATCGGATATTGTTGTGCGCGGCGGGTTCCCGCAATTAATTCTCGCCCCTGTGAATTTCGATGCGCTTTACTCGCAACATCTCGAGCAGCAAGGAAAAGAAAAAGCCAATTAACTGAATGAGGAATCTCACATGGAAGGTTCGCAACTGAAACCTATCACGATACTGGGTGCCGGTTCTTGGGGCACAGCGTTAGCACTTTATCTGGCACGGCGCGGTCAAACCGTTAAGATGTGGAGCGTGGAAATCCCTGAAATTGCGGCAATGCTGGCAGAAAGAACCAATAGCCGCTATTTACCTGGTTTCCATTTTCCCGATCAAATCCAACCGACAGCGAATCTTGCTGAAGCGGCAAAAGAGATTGACGATGTTATTGTCGCTGTTCCTTCCATTGGATTCCGCGAAACCTTGATCATGCTAAAACCACTGGCGGATAAAAACATACGCGTGACGTGTGCGACGAAAGGCTTAGATACGGATACGGGGCAATTATTGCATGAAATTGTTTCTGAAATATTAGGTAAAGAGACGAAGTTTGCTGTGTTATCTGGCCCTTCTTTTGCCCGTGAAGTGGCGGCTGGTTTACCGTCTGCCGTGGTCATTGCGAGCAGAGATAATAAATTATTAACCGACATGACTAAACGGTTTAATAGCTCGATTTTCCGTATTTATCCTAGCGATGATGTCATTGGTGTGGAAATAGGCGGTGTGGTGAAGAATGTGATTGCCTTAGCCACTGGTATTTCAGATGGGATGGAGTTAGGTGCGAATGCGCGCAGTGCTTTAATCACCCGAGGATTAGCGGAAATGATGCGGTTGGGTGTGGCGCTAGGTGGTAAAGAGAAGACGTTTATTGGTCTGGCTGGTATGGGCGATTTAATTCTCACTTGCACGGATAATCAATCTCGAAATCGGCGCTTAGGGCTTAGTATTGGTAAGGGACACGATATTCAAGAAGCAGAGAAAGAAATTGGCCAAGTGGTGGAAGGTAAACGTAATGCAGAACTCGTTTCGATGTTAGCGGAACAGCATAATGTGGAAATGCCGATTTGCGGGATGGTATGGGAAATTCTGCAAGGGAAAATAAGTGCGAAGAAAGCGGTGGAACAATTGCTCTCGCGGGCGACGGAAAGTGAGGTGAGTACGTAGATAGATGGATAAAATTGTTTGTTTTGGCAAAAATTATCAAGATCATATAGTAGAGTTAGGCGATCCTGCTGTAGAGAAGCCAGTCATCTTTTTAAAACCGCCGAGTATTCTTAAACAATGCCAGCAATGGGGGCAAACAATACAAGCCGTTTTAACAGAAAATGAAACCCATTATGAATGTGAATTAGTTATTCGACTAAACAAAGATCGAATAGATGCTTATACGATTGGTCTTGATATGACGTTAAGACAACAACAAGCATTGTTAAAGAAAAATGGTCATCCATGGACGATCAGTAAAGTATTTCCAGATGCGTGCATTATTGGTCCTTGGATTGAAAGCAGCGATGCTGATTTTCTTAATATTCCTTTTCAATTTATTTTAGATGGTGAAGTAAAACAAAGCAGTTATGGGAAAAATATGCTGTTTAAACCTGCAGAATTAATCCGTTACGCCAGTCAATTTTTCCCTTTATGTACAGGGGACATTTTATTCACTGGCACACCTGCTGGTGTGGGGCCTGTCAAAAAAGATTCCATAGGGGTTTTAAAAATGGGTGAATTGGAATACAAGGTTCAGTGGGCTCCTAAAAAGTAGAATTAGTCACCTTTGTGAAACAAATCATCTAATG
>SCTP01000180.1 GCA_004322325.1 Gammaproteobacteria bacterium
GGCGTAAGCACTTGCACCGCGATGCGCAATCACAGGCGGTTGAATGATCAGCATCAATTAATGCGCCATTACTTTTTGAGCAAGAATATCAGGAGCCGCTGCTAACACCACATTCGCTTGCAATTCTTGCTTATTACCCACGGATAAAGGCGCTGCTACAGCCATTTTGGCTACCATTAAGGGACCAGGTGGTGGTGGTGAAGTGATAAAGTCAATTTCATGGAGATAATATTTTTGATCCGGGTACAGTTTATTCAACCCTTCTATTTCCACTTTAGCTTGTTGATAAATACTATTGCGCAAATCATTATTCGCTTGACGCAATTCTTCTTCACTGGGGATAAATTGGACGTTATCAATCGTAAAGGTTTCACCTGGCTTGCTCATGGCTTTCGCCTTACCACGCAAATTCACTAATTCTGGTTGTTGCAATCGCGCTTGAGCAGCGATCTGAATGGTTTCTAAACCTGATTTATCCAGTTGGCGGTCAAACGATACAATATGCCAATCCGCTTGAGCAGATAATTGTTTCAATTGTTGCAGCACGTCATTTTGGATTTTTTCAATCCCCTGATCCGTCACCGCCGCATTCACACCCACGCTGACCAACGCTGTTTTGGTCGTCACCCACTCTTCCGCGTGCAATTGCAAGGTAACGCGATTTAACAGGGGTTCAAGATTGATATCCGCCCAGGTGGAAAAAGAGAGCAAGAGGCCGAGGACTAACAAACACAATCGCTGCATAAGTGATATCCTTTATTATTGACTTCTAGGGTATAAACCCTTTATATAGACTTCCGATTCTCAATTCAACTGACTTTGATTAAATTCGTGAAAACCATGCCTAACACGACTATTTTTTATCCACTATTAGCCCAGACAGCCGGTGAATGCGTGGCCTGGAATCATCTCCATGGTGCCAGTATTGGCCTTGCTCTTGCTTCAGCCATTGAACAAAGTGACCGACCTTTGCTCATTATTGCACCGGACAATTTATCTATTTCCCACTTAATGGAAGAATTACACTTTTTTGGCGACAAAACCGACCATTTTTTACACTTTCCTGATTGGGAAACGCTGCCTTATGATCACTTTTCGCCGCATCACGATATTATTTCTGAACGGTTAGCTGCCCTCTACCGTATTCCCTTACTGAAAAAAGGGGCTGTTATTACTACGGTGTCCACTCTCCTTCACCGCTTGCCGCCCAATGATTATTTAGATGGATATAGCTTTTTACTCAAAGTAGGAGACAAACTCAATATTGAGCTTTTTCGAACCCGTCTTACTCATGCAGGGTATCATAGCGTTAGTCAAGTTCGAGAGCATGGCGAATTTGCGATACGTGGTTCTATCATTGATTTATTCCCAATGGGCAGTAAAACACCGTTTCGGATTGATTTATTCGATGACGAAGTGGACTCCATCCGACTATTTTTGCCCGATACGCAACGATCCACCGAAAAAATTCCGGAAATAAAATTACTACCAGCGAAAGAATTTCCTTTAACTGACAATGCGATTGAACATTTTCGACATGCTTGGCGCAGTCAATTTAGCGGCAATCCACTGAAGTGCCCTATTTACCAAGATATCAGTGATGGCATTAGCTCACCTGGTATTGAATATTACTTACCGTTATTCTTCGAAAAAACAGTGACATTATTTGATTATCTCCCTGAACGTACTGAAGTGATCACGATTGGTGATATAGAAACAAAAGTGAAGGAATTCTGGCAAGAAATAAGTTTGCGTTATGAGCAAGGAAAATTTGATACTTCACGTCCCTTACTTCCGCCTGCGCATATTTTTATACCGGCGGAAATATTCTATCAATCGTTACAACGTTATCCGCGCGTAAAAATTAATTCAGGCGAAACTAAACAGAATGCGACATTTGCCACCTCTCCTGCACCTGTATTAGATATTAATTATAAGCTGCAGCAATTTCTACAAGAATATTCCGGCCGCGTTTTATTTTGTGCTGAAACCATGGGACGACGTGAAGTTATTTTGCAATTATTCCGCAGCATTTCACTCTTTCCGACTTTTTTCCCTTCATGGCAAGCATTTTTAACCAGTGACGAGCGGTATGGAATTGTCGTCGCACCTTTAGAAGAAGGTTTCAGTTTAGCAGAACCAAACCTGACACTGTTGACGGAAACACAGTTATACGGCAAACGTGTGATGCAGCGCCGATTACGCAAGAAAACGGTGCAGGATACCGATGCGCTCATTCGTGATTTAACCGAATTACAATTAGATGATCCTGTTGTGCATATTGATCATGGCGTTGGCCGGTATCGTGGTTTGCAGACACTAAAAGTCGGCGACCAAATTGCTGAATTTTTATGTCTAGAATATCAAGGTGGCGATAAATTATATGTTCCCGTCGCCTCACTGCATTTAATTGCGCGCTACACAGGCGCAGATCCAGACCACACTCCGACTAATAAATTAGGCACAGAGCAATGGCAGCGTGCGAAGCGCAAAGCGGCGGAAAAAGCGCGGGATGTGGCAGCTGAATTACTCGATCTTTACGCAAAACGTGCTGCTCGCCCGGGACATGCTTATCAGCTGCCGCAAGAACAATATGAAGCCTTTGCAAGCGCTTTTCCATTTGAAGAAACACCGGATCAACTGCAGGCAATTCATCAAGTTTTTAAGGATATGACATCTGATCAGCCGATGGATCGTGTTATTTGTGGCGATGTAGGCTTTGGCAAAACAGAAGTGGCCATGCGTGCTGCTTTTCTAGCGGTATTAAATAATAAACAAGTGGTGATGCTAGTTCCTACCACTTTGTTAGCCCAACAGCATTTTCAAAATTTTCAAGATCGTTTCGCTGATTGGCCTGTGCAAATTGAAATGCTCTCGCGTTTTCGCACTGGCAAAGAACAAAAAAATGTATTAGATCGCATGACTGACGGTAAAGTAGATATCGTGATTGGTACACATAAATTATTACAAGACGACATTCGATTCAAATCCCTTGGTTTAATGATTATTGATGAAGAACATCGTTTTGGTGTTAAGCAGAAAGAAAAATTAAAAGCTCTGCGTGCTTCGGTAGATATCTTAACCCTAACTGCCACGCCTATTCCGCGCACACTGAATATGTCGCTAGCTGGTATTCGTGATCTTTCCATCATTGCGACACCGCCTGCGCGACGTCTTTCTGTAAAAACATTTGTGCATGAATATCAGACAAGCATTATTCAAGAAGCAATTCAGCGTGAAATTATGCGTGGTGGTCAAGTTTATTTTTTACATAATGACATTAGCACGATCAACAAAAAAGCTGAAGAAATTGCCCACCTCATCCCTGAGGCACGTGCGATTGCTGCACATGGGCAAATGCACGAACGAGAATTAGAGCGAGTGATGTCTGAATTTTATCATCGTCACCACAATGTTCTTGTTTGTTCAACGATTATTGAAAGTGGAATAGATATTCCAACGGCGAATACGATTATCATCAATCGTGCGGATAAATTTGGTTTAGCTCAATTACATCAATTACGTGGCCGTGTGGGGCGTTCGCACCATCAAGCTTATGCTTATTTATTAACGCCACCCAAAAATGGTATGACGGATGATGCCAGCAAACGATTAGATGCGATCGCTTCTCTTGATGAACTTGGCATTGGTTTTACATTAGCGACACATGATTTAGAAATACGTGGGGCGGGTGAATTATTAGGCGAAGAACAAAGTGGCAATATGCAAGAAATTGGTTTCACCCTTTACATGGATCTTTTATCTCGCGCGGTGGATGCGTTAAAAGAAGGAAAAGAACCTGACTTAGAAACTTCTCTTTTACATCGTAGCTCAGAAATTGATTTACACGTCACTGCTCTCATTCCAGAAACTTATTTAAACGATGTGCACCTGCGTTTACAATTTTACAAACGTATTGCTAATGCTAAAAACCAAACAGAGTTGGATGAAATTCAAGTAGAAATGATTGATCGTTTTGGGTTACTACCGGATGCATTAAAAAATCTATTTGCGATGAGTGAACTGAAATTACAAGCTGATCAGTTAGGGATTATCAAAATTGAAGCCAATGAAAAAGGCGGTAAATTTGAATTTAATGAAAAGCCGAATATTAAACCGGAAATCATCATTAAACTTATTCAAACGCAACCGAAGCGATTCCGTTTGGATGGGCCAACGCGCTTGCGATTTACGCTAGATAGTCATGAGGCGAAAGAGAGGATTGGGTTGGTGGATAAGTTGGTGAAGGATTATTTTTTAAAATAAAAGGGCAAACTCGTCACAGTTGCACCCAACCTCCCACCCCTGTAAAATCAGCAAAAATTGATACGATTGAACCAACATGATGCGACGCTTACAATCATCCAAGCCTCTTTCCAGCCTATTATTACTCATACTCTTAGGCTTCATTTGGGGAACCGGTTATTCCATCGCCCGCTTTGCCATGACGCATGGTGTGCCGCCATTAGGCTATAGTTTTTGGCAATCGTTAGGGCCTGCGATCATTATCGGGCTTCTTTTCTCCTGCCAAGGGAAGACCCTCCCCCGGGCCCCCTCCCATTTGCGCTACTATTTCATTTGCGGCTTAACCGGCATTGCTATCCCTAACACCTCCATGTATTTCGCCGCATCGCACTTGCCTGCGGATATTCTTCCCATGATCGTCAATACCGTCCCTATCATTGCCTACCCACTCGCTTTATTCGTCGGCTTAGAATCTTTTAATTGGCAGCGTATGCTAGGAGTTGGTCTCGCATTTTGCGGACTGATGTTTATTATCCTCCCTAAAACCAGCCTGCCTTCACCCGATATGATTCCATGGGCCCTCTCCACCCTCTTAACCCCCATCTCTTTTGCTGTCTGCTCCATCTATATCGCCCGCTGCCGACCAGCAAACAGCGACATTTTTTCACTCACCACCGGCATGTTAACCGCATCCAGCTTACTCTTAATCCCGCTGGTATTTTCCACAGGCAGTTTTTATCCCCTCCACTTCCCCCTCGATATGCCAGAAGGTGTCATTATTTTAGAAATTGTCTTATCCAGCATCGGCTATTTATTACTCTTTCAATTAATCAAAATCGCGGGACCGGTATACTACAGCCTCGTCGACACCATTGTTGTCATTACCGGCATTTTTTGGGGCTTTGTCATTTTTCATGAAAAATTAAATGAATGGACAGCAACCGCTGTCTGTTGCATTGTATGTGCTTTATTTCTTGTCACTCGACAACAACGGGCTATCGCAGCAAAACAACTTGCCATGCAAACAGGATAAGATGCACGTAAAATGGATATTTTTCAGCACATTCAGGCCGATACCCTTGTCTTAACACCCAACCGCCGACTCTCGGCTGTACTGCATAAGCGATATCAAGCCTACCAATTGGCGCAATCCTCTCACTATTGGAAAACACCCACTATTTTACCAATCGCCAGTTGGCTGGAGCGTCTTTTTTATGATTATATTAGTGAGCAATTTTCTCGCTCACCCCTACTTTTAAATACCATTCAAGAACCTTTTTTATGGGAAAAAATCGTCTTAACGACGACGGAAAGCGATCATTTACTTCAAGCGGCTGAAACCGCACACACTGCTAAATCTGCCTGGGGCCTCCTAAAGCAATGGCAAGTTGATATTCATCATCCGATTTTTGAAAGTACGGAAGATTATCTCGCTTTCCAACGATGGGCTCAGCAATTTCAACAACTCTGCCACGATCAACATTGGATAGATGCAACTGCACTACCTGATTTTATCGCCGCCAAAATACAAGCGGGTGATATCATTCCCCCACCACATATTGTATTGATCGGCTTTACTGAATTATCGCCCGTATTAAAACATTTATTTTCTTTCTGCCATGTCCAACAGATGACATTATGCGACTATCAGGCAGAATGCTCACGTATCAAGTTAGCAGATCAAGAAGAAGAAATTCTCACCCTCGCGCGTTGGGCTAAATCAATGTTAACGCAGCATCACAGCGCCACCATTGGCTGTGTTATTCCTGCTTTAGACAAAAAACGTGATCGTGTCATGCAAATTTTTTCGGACGTGTTTGAAGATAAAAGTTTATTTAATCTTTCAGCGGGTAAAAATTTACTACACTATCCTATTATTAATACTGCATTACAATTGCTAGCGTTATATAAAAAAAATATTTCAAGTGAAGTATTCAGTTATCTATTAGCTTCCCCTTTCTTAGGCGAAGCAGAAAGTGAGCGAACAAAACGTGCTAATCTGGATAGATTGTTACGGAAAAAAAATATTAATCAAGTGAATTTAAGAGAACACAATCTGGAAGAAGACTGCCCTCAATTGGGGAAAAGAATCCAACAGTTTTTCCTGCTCATGGAAGAAAGCGAAAAAACAACATGTTATAGTGAATGGGCTAAGTTGTTCAATCAACTTTTATCTACGCTTGGTTGGCCAGGTGAAAGAAGTTTAAGTAGTGAAGAATACCAAATGGTAGAAAATTGGCTGGATATTCTTGCTGAATTTTCTTTATTAGATCAAATTGCACCGCCCGTTCATTTTCAACAAGCCCTGCAAGCCTTACATAAAATCGTGAGCAATACTATTTTCCAAGCGAAAACACCCGATGCGCCTGTACAAGTATTAGGTGTGTTAGAAGCAGCTGCCCTACCCTTTGATTATTTATGGGTCGCTGGGATGGATGATTTATCTTGGCCGCCGCAACCTAAACCTAATCCGTTTATTCCTAAATTATTGCAGCGTGAATTGCACATGCCACATGCAACGGCTGAGCGTGAATTAATGTTTTGCGAAACTTTAACCAAACAATTTCAGCAAAGTGCTCAGCAAGTGATATTTAGTCATGCTGAAAAAAATGAAGAATTAGAATTACAAGCAAGCCCGTTAATTCGCAATATTCCACTGATAGAGGTAAATCATCTTGAGTTACTACCTTATCAGTCACCCGGCGAGCGGATTTATTTAGCCAGAAAGACAGAATATCTGTTAGATGAGGTAGCGCCTCCTCAATTAGAAAATGAATCCATTCGCGGTGGCGTCAGTGTCATTAAACAACAAGCCTTATGCCCATTTAAAGCCTTTGCTGAATGGCGACTACACGCACATGAATTGGAAAAAACCTCTCCAGGATTACGGACAAAAGATCGAGGTAACATTGTTC
>SCTP01000181.1 GCA_004322325.1 Gammaproteobacteria bacterium
GGTCACTGGTTCGAAATAAGTATTGTTATGTAATGCTTGTAACAATTGCAGTAATGGAGAATGATCACTAATGAGTTCTGTAATGGTTGCATCCGTCTGGGCAAGGGTTTTGGGAGGGGATAAATCAATATTCGCCAGCAATCCTTCCCAGATATTGACATAGTTACTTACGTACATGGTGCGCAATTGTTCTGTTAAATTAGTCGCTGCATCAGGATACTTGACTGCTTCAGGATTATCTCCCAATACCCAATTACCACTCGTGGCTTCTTCAGCGGCTAAACGTGTTTCTTGAGAAAAAATATCCGTAAAGGCTTGACCGGTGAACATGGCGGGAATTTCATTGGCAATGGCGGGTACGGTGAAAATCGTATCATCTTCATTTATGCCTAATTCAACACGGGTTTCCAGGTCATTATTATTAATGCTTTTTAAGATGATGTAACTTAACTTCAAACTTACCATCGATGTTAAAAATTTTCGTGTCTCTTCAATCGCTGCCGTATCCAATGCTAGCGGTTGCCAGATGGAAGGAGAAAACGCATGCGTCAGATGAGCAGTTAATCGGTTGATAGCGTCTGTTCCCATCGATTTAGGTAATAGCTGATGCACCGTGCTAAGGATGAAATCGGGTTGAAAGTGGGCAGGATCGCCTAGCATGAGATAAGCTTTTAAGACGGCATAAAGCGTATCTGCATTTTTATTCACGGGGTCTTTCAGATAATCTTGCAGATAGTTTCTAATTTCCGGCAGTAGAATGGAGCGTAAACTTTGTTGATAAGCGAGATTAGCTTTTTGGTAGGATTTATAAGAATAGAAAGAGGCGATATAAGATAAGTCTAATTTAAAAGCGGTATCCTTGACTGATTTTCTGAGGGAATCTAATAGCGCCAGTGTGCGAATTAAATGGTCATCAGGATTTTGAAATTGCTGTACGGCTAATTGATAATCGGAAATCTGATTGTGTACTGAATACGTGTATTTAAGACCATGTTCAAAATCCTTCCCTAACACCATCGCTGCAAAACTGATGGCGGCAGCAGAGGCTGTCCAAGCCATGTTGCGCTTCCAGCTATGTAAGCGGATGGAGGAAAACATTTCTGCAGGCAGTGGCGTGAGACCGTGAGCAATCAATTTTTTAATAAAATAAGCGCGTGAAAGTGGGGGTGGTTCGTTAAAAATAGGGACAATGGCGGTATTCGTCGTATTCTCTACCACCGTGGAGGCAGAGAGGGTAGGATCTTGCAGGGCACTGGTTAAGTAAACACCTTGCAATGAAAGCGGAAAAGGCGAGGCAGAGAGTTTTTTAACAAACTCCATCATTAATTCTTTAACACGTTCCATTTGCAATGGAAAATCTTTAATCGCAGGACGTGCCATCGGATTGCGTTCTTGGTGTAAACGCCAGAGTAATTGTTCATTTAATCGCTTGATTAACGCATCGAAACGCTGGGTGAATAAATCATTTAATTTTTCGCCCTGTTTGATTCTTGGTAAAGTAATGCCCCATGATTGAGTGGTTTCATCGTGCCCTAACTCACCAAAAAATTCAGAAAAGCCGGGTAATAAGTCGCATTTGGTAATGACAACATAGCAAGCGAGTGGATGAGGAAAGATTTTCTTTAATTCATAAAAACGTTGGAATATTTGCCGCAATAATAATTGATAGGGTTTAAGGTCACCTTGCTGCAGGATATCCGGCAGGGGTAAGGCAACCACCACGCCTTGAATACCTTGTTTGCCACGATATTTTCGAATCAACCGCAGAAAAAATCGCCACAAAACGGCATAAGCAGCGAGTTTTTGCCGGCGTGCTTTGACCGACGATTGAATCGATAAATAATGGCCTGGTACATCCACCAGGCTGGCTTCGCGTGTGACCCACCAGTCACAATGCTCACCTTGCTCGTCTGATCGTCGCTGTAAAATAAAGTCGATATGGGAATGAGTTAAGAGAGCCGTTTT
>SCTP01000182.1 GCA_004322325.1 Gammaproteobacteria bacterium
CAAAAAAAATAACCATTGGTATTTAAGTGAAGCTTCAAGAAAAATCACTTCTTCTTATGGAATGATTAGAGACTTTTTGAGTGATTTTTGGGGAGAAAATGGTTTGCAAGGTTCATTCGAAATTCAATGCGCGAGTCCGAAGTCTAGCCCTAAAATCAATACGCAAGCAAATGGAGAATTTGTTGATCCTTATTTCTCGACATTACCACCAAGCGTACGGCATCTCTGCTTTTCAATCGATAATGTTTACAACAGCTGGGCATGTGAGTCCATCAAACCGCACGCATTAACCCCCGTGCTTTCCTTTGTTCAAATAAATGCAGATTAATTCATTATTCAGTGCATTTAATGGGTCCCAGTCTGGATTATTTACTGCTGGTAACTTGTTAGCTAAAGCTGTTAAGGATGATGCTTGCTCATGTATCCATTCTATTATTTCTTGCGGAATAATGACCGTATGTTTTTCACTAGAGATACTTTTCTCCGCAAGCAAGAGATGAATGAATTTAATTATTTCACTAGGTAAATATTCCTCAACCTGAAACAGTACTTCTTTAAACATTGTCGGTGGCATACTTTTTTTATTGATAATCCAAATACACGCTAGCAGGGGGCGAAGTATATAAAATAATTTTTTAATATTGATCGCAGTGGTTTGAAGATGATCTTTTACCGTTTTATTGACTGTACTAAGATAATGATATACCGCTTTTTTGGGGTTGAAATACAAGGGAATTAATGCTTTTAATTTTTGATAAAAATCGTTGTCCTGATAATAAATACAAGGACTATTTAACCACTCATTTAGACAAATATTACATTTTGCAAAAAGCCTGAGTGCTTTTTGCAAGTCCCACCCGCATAGGTCTAAATCATTCGGTAACATTTTGTTAATCGTGTCAGCCTTATCTTCTAGCTTTAAATACCACTCTAATGGATTAACGTAAATAAATCGCACGTCAAAATCACTATCAGGTGAAGCAAAACCCCAAGCGCGACTACCTGATTCGCATGCAAATAAAACAGTGCATTGATGTTGCGACTCTATTATCTTTAAGGTAGCTATAATTTCATTAAGCATGTTCTTTTTCCCATGATTCTGTTACTTGATTAAGCAGATCGTTTAACTTCATTGAGTCAGGATGCTCGGGTAAGGATGAGGGCTGTCTTAATTCGGTCAAATATAGTATTCATTGTTATTTATAAGTGCTATCATGATCAGTATGTAAAGAGAGTAGCCTAAGAAAATCCCCCTCTCGAAATGCAGTTGCTCTGTATTTTTGTGAAAATCTAAATGAGTAAATACGATGACCGGATGAGGTAGTTTTGGATAAAATCACTTCCCATTTTAAGCCATTATCTGTGTATAGTTTATTCCAACTTAATTGCCTTATTTTCTTCAATGAATTAATTAAGGCAACTTGCTCATTTTTTTCTAAGTGAAAAAAATCTCGTTGAAAGTCAGGATTATTCATATCAATTTTGATTTCTATCATTTTTTAATTTTCTTTACCAATTGATCAAAATTATCGATAGGTTTGTTTTTCTCTGTCCATTCGAGGGCTTTTTCTAATTTAGCTAAATTGTCTTTTTGATAGAGCCATTTTTCTGAATCAGGAATAAATTCACCGGATTTAATAATCCAGGTTCCGGGAGAAACTTGATCAATTAGCACCGTTTTGCCAGCAAACTCTTTTCCAAGCGAAATTTGACCATTAGCCCCAATGATTTTGACCATTTGATGTTCGTGCATGAAAAGAGCCTCTTTAAACTTATATTTTATTATTTTAGTATATTAGTAAATTATTATTTTAGCAATAGGAATGTAAGTGGCCTTGTATTCCACCCAAACTTCCTATAAATTATCCCTCGATCTGACCCATTGGGCAGAGACAAACGTTTAACCCCTATT
>SCTP01000183.1 GCA_004322325.1 Gammaproteobacteria bacterium
ATTTCATATATTAATGTCGCGGCTAATTTGGCAGTACGATGATCAATGTCATAACGCGGCACGTGTTCGGCAATATCATAGCTCATGACTTTTCCCGACGCTGCCGCTTGCCGGATCAGCGGAATCACATGCCATGGATTTAACCCCAAGGGTTGAATCGTACTCACGCCCGGTGCAAAAGCAGGTGAAAAAACGTCTAGCGATAAGCTCATGTATATCATATCGTTTTCATCAATCACGCGATCAACAAAATCAAAACATTTTTCCCGTAACCCTTCATGCAATTCATCAGCCAAAATCAGCTTCACTTTCAGTTGCTTCGCCATATCAAATGATTGTCGAATATTACCGGCATGTTGGATGCCAATGCAATTGTAATCAAAGTGACGTTTTTCTGCACGATGCGCTGCTTCAATCTGCGAAAAGGCTGTCGTCGCACTCCCACGATGGCTGGGTTGCAGCGGATGTAAATCGAAATGGGCATCAAAGTTGATGATGCCTAAACGCTTGGTGGCAGGATAGTGGCGTGCAATCCCTTGATAATGACCCCACGCGACTTCATGGCCGCCCCCCATGACAATAGGGTGAATATGACATTCCAATAATTGTGCGATCACATCGGCTAACGCCGCTTGGCTGGCTTCTAAATCATGATCTGTACAAATGATATTACCCACATCGTAGCATTGAATAAACGGTTTCTGAATGGGCAGCTTGGCGAGACGATGTCGAATCGCAATCGGTCCTTCAAATGCACCCGTACGACCTAAATCGCGCTCTATTCCTTCGTCACTCTTAAATCCCACTAGGGCAAACGTTAACTGCTCCGCTTTTTTTAGTGGTTGCGTTAATAAATTCAATGGCTGTACATGTTGATAAAAGCAAGAATCGGCTGGTATATCAGCACGACCTTGCCAAACAGTTGGATCCGGCGGTAAGTAGCGCGCAGACCAGTTCATCGTTCAACCGTTCTTTATTCAGTTGCAATCGGCGCATGCACACCGATGCGTTGGATGAAATCTTCTGTGCTCAAAACAGTGGCATATTGCGGTTGCAAGGCAGCCAGAAAAGCATATTGCACACTGTGCTCCGGAATAATCGTATGGTTAAATTCAAGCGCACGCGTTGCACAGGCATCATGTAAGACGGTGCAAATAAAGCCCAAGTCATACGCCGCGCGGACGGTTGCTTCAATCGCTGCATGCGTCATCATCCCACAGATAACCAAATGGTTAATTTGATTTTTAATCAAATAATTCAATAAAGAAGTATCTTTGAAACTGTTGGGATAATGCTTTTTAATGATCATTTCACCTTTCACTGGCTGCACATTCGGATGGAAGTCAGCCCCTTTTGTGCAAGGTAAGTGCGAAGCGGCATTCGGATGAGTGGAGATATGCTGCACATGAATCACAGGCATTTTTTTCTCACGATACGCCTGCAATACGGACTTGGCCCTCATACTCGCTTCGAGGCTTTTCTCGAGTGGTACCCGTCCATTGGCGAAATAATCGTTTTGAATTTCTACTAACAGCAATGCGGTATTCATGCCTGGTCCCTTTTATTTTGTTA
>SCTP01000184.1 GCA_004322325.1 Gammaproteobacteria bacterium
ATTCTTTATGGTGAAATTAAACAAATCGACAAACAAGCTGAAGCAAGCAGTAATGGGTTACCCACGTTCTCAGTCGAAATCAGCGTGCCACATTTGACATCTGTGCAGCAAAAAGAAATCCACGTGGGGATGAGTGCAAAAGTGGAAATGGATATTGAAGAAACACCCCAAATTATGATACCTATGACAGCGATTAATGAAAAAAATGGCAACTCATACGTTAACTTATACGATAAAAAAACGCGATTGATTCATGAGGCAACCGTCACAGCCGGCCATACCACTCTTGATTCAGTGGCGATTTTATCTGGGCTAAAGCCAGGAGATAGAATTGTCGTCCCTGATTAAGCTAGAAAATGTAACGAAAAAATATCGGCTCGGTGAGAACGAATTGCTGGTGCTGAAGGATATTCATTTTCAATTAGACGCGGGTGAAATGACAGCGATTGTGGGTATGTCGGGTTCAGGTAAATCAACATTAATGAACATTATGGGTTTTCTTGATCGTTGCACAGAGGGGCGTTATTTTTTTGCAGGCGATGACGTTTCTTCTTTACCTGAGCATACGTTAGCAAGTATACGCAATCAAAAAATTGGTTTTGTGTTCCAATCTTTTTTTCTATTGCCACGCTCTACCGCATTACAAAATGTGATGTTACCTTTATTCTATCGCGGCACGCCCCATATCGAGGCAGAAGAAGCGGCTAGGCAAATGCTCGCCAAAGTGGGAGTCGCGCATTTAGCGCATCACAAGCCGCATCAACTTTCAGGCGGCCAACAACAGCGTGTGGCGATTGCCCGCGCGCTAGTGGGTCATCCCGATGTGATTTTAGCAGATGAGCCAACGGGTGCGCTCGATTCGCAAACCGGTCATGAGGTCATGGAATTATTTGCTGAATTAAATCGCAAAGAAGGCCGGACCATTGTTATCATTACACACGACAAAGAAATCAGCCGTCGATGCCAGCGCGTGGTGGCCATTAAAGACGGTAGCATCGTCGAATAAGGAGAGTAGCTAAATGACATATCGCTGGGATGATCCGTTACTGTTAGATGATCAATTAACCGAAGAAGAACGCATGATTCGCGATTCCGTTCGCGCATTTGCACAAGACACCTTGCAACCCAAAGTAATCGAAGCATTTCACACTGAACATTTCGATCCTGCGCTGATGCGCGAGTTTGGGAAAGCCGGCATCTTGGGTGCCACTATTCATGGTTACGGCTGCGCAGGGATCAATTATGTTTCTTATGGCTTAATCATGCGCGAGCTAGAGCGCGTTGATTCTGGCTACCGCTCGGCAGCGAGTGTGCAATCCAGTTTAGCTATGCATGCGATTTATGCTTATGGTAGTGAAGAACAGAAACAAAAATATCTGCCGAAGATGGCACAAGGAGAATGGATAGGCTGTTTTGGTTTAACGGAACCGAATCATGGCTCGGATCCTGGCAAGATGGATACGCGTGCGGTGTCAGCGAAAGGGGGTTATGTGTTGAAAGGCAGCAAAATGTGGATTACCAATTCACCGATTGCTGATG
>SCTP01000185.1 GCA_004322325.1 Gammaproteobacteria bacterium
CATAATATAAATAGCAGGATATTTTTTCATGATCATACCTTTAAGCAGATTTTTAGGAACAATTTAAGCGAAAAAACTGGATTGCTTCGTCGCCCTTCGGGCTCCTCGCAACGACGATGGGAATGATGCAAAACGCCTTATTTAATCGTAAATACTCAAGCCACGAAGATACTTGCTATATAAATATAGCCTTCTAACTTAAAATTAGAATAATTTTTTGAGCATTTCTTACAAGTTCCGCAACTACAACCACCATAATACTCAATAATCATTTAAAAACCTCCTAAAAATATCTTTTCTTTATCAAATATAGTAGATTAAAGAACAACTTTCCAGGAGTGAAATTTATTTAATTTTTTCAATTCGTTGAAAGTGAAATGCCAATAAATAACTGGTTACAATCCCTTATTTTCATACGAATTCGCACGATACCTTTCATACGAAGCGACTTGCCACTGGCCATAAGTGATGCTGCCATCCGCAGATTGATGATCAGCATAGCGCGAATCGGCCG
The DNA here is from genome assembly GCA_004322325.1 of Gammaproteobacteria bacterium. Lineage (GTDB taxonomy): Bacteria > Pseudomonadota > Gammaproteobacteria > DSM-16500 > DSM-16500 > Aquicella. Next base: position 515 of record SCTP01000185.1, read on the forward strand.
TTAACTGAGAAGCTGATTTTATCACGATGCTATCGTCTGGATCGCAGAAAAGAGCAAAGGCAAACCGTTCTATTTCACCTTCTGTCGCTTTTCTCACCAAATGTTTTGTTGCACGAATGCGATCATCCGAAATAATCTGACCAAATTCGCCTATCTGAAAAAATAAAATTGATTTATCACTCGCCGCTATTTTTTCAAAATGAGTATGATTCGTAGGGGTAATGTAAAGGCCCGCTTCATTAGGTTCATCTACTTCTTTTCCATTCTGAAAATAGTAAGCCGGTACAAGACCCGTTAACATGCCATGATCAAAATGCGCACCGCACCAATTAGGATTAGCGTTTGCCGTGTCTCCTATTTTATGATAATGCAGCATTCGGCCGTATCCCACGAATTGATCGTGATAAAGGCCCATCCTTTCATCCAAACCCATGGCTTTCAGAACTAATTTTCCTGTCGCAAGAATTAACTGCCCTAGTGCTTGATACGATGTTTTTAAATCCACTTCCTGAGGCCATTTATTCCGCGGATCATCTGGCACGAAGGCATAAAAAGACGCTTTTTTATCGTCAATTTGCCAATGACCCTCTTGATCTTTAAACCATTCAGCACCGAGCTCATACCCTTCTGTTCTTCCTGCATCGCGATCAGGTACATATTGCTGCTTGATGGTATTTTCAAGTGCAGAAAATACCCGTGCTGCATTGATATAAGCACGGGTTTTCTTTTCAAACTCAGGCACATCGCTTATTCCAACAATACCTTTCGCTAAAAGCGCTGCCTCCAGTTTTGCAAGGGCGGTAAAATTTACCAAATCATGATAAGAGATAACATCAAGTTGCATGTTCACTTCTTCTTACGGCTTTTTTTCACTTTCTTGCCCTTCTTCGCGATACTTTTCGTCAACTTAGCAATATGCTTTTTTTCTGCCTTGCGAATCGCTGACTTTAACATATGCGCTTTAGCTTCAATGCTTTTCAGCATTTGACGTACTTGTTCCTTCAATTTTTTAATCAATGCCTTTTGATTTTTAGCTACCATGCCCTACCTCTCCTTGATTAAATTAGCCTGATCCTTGCACTAACATGACCGGCGACGCACCTGCAGGGATACTCACATTAGCGGCTGGCTCTGGATTCGCTACGGTTTCCACTAAACTGACTAATTCTTTCAGCTTATGCACGCGCTTTTCATCTTCTTGCTTCTGCTCTTGCAGCTTCGCTTCTAAATCTCGAACTTGTTTCCGTAATGCTTCCAATTCTTCCAACTTCGAAAGCACAACTAACATTTTCTCTTCTAGTTCTTGTATCAACTCTAATTGCTTCTCTGACATAGTGGTATCCTTCTTAAATATCCAAGCCTCCTATCATAGTATGGTGGCTGGAACAAACGCAATCGGTGCATTCAAGTCATGTTGTTTCATGAAAGGCAACTTCCTCCCTTGCGATGGCAGTTCAACCAAATGATAGCCGGCAAAATACGGCTGCAACAAAGGGGCGTAAAGTTGGCGGCTAATGAAAATAGTATTTTGCGGTTTGTTATTTAAAATCGGCCAGGCTTGTAACAAGCTGGTTGTCGTTTGCGCATTCCTTTCTGTCCCTTTGATTAGGTAATTTTTAACCTCGGGTGATAATTGTAAATAGAAATTTAATTTACTCTCGGAATCCAGCAGGACGATATTCCATTGATCCCATGGCTTAATCTGATTGGCTTCATCTTTTAATAAGACAGCAAACCGGCTAATACCAAATTGGGAATAATACCAGGCGGGTAAAATGTCCACCGCTAGCAGTAGAAAAATAAACGCGATGACCGTCGTACCTGCTGTCCATATTTGTTTTCGGGTGAGGGTAACAGAGGATAAAATCCATTCTGCTGTCAGTAAAATAGCAAAAGGGACGATGGGTAACACATAATAACTGCGACGGGAACCGCTTAAAGTGAAAAAGAGAAAGACGAGTAATAAGGTCCAAGCGATCCATTTCGCATCCGTCGACATCGACTTCCAGCGAGAAGGTAAGGCGAGTAAAGCGGGCACAAAGAAAAATGCCCACGGTAATAGGTAAATGGGTAAATAAATAAAATAAGTATAAATCGGGCCTTGATGATCAAATGGCTGGAAATAACGCAGAATGTTTTCGCGATAGACAAGATATAAACCATTTTGACCGTAAGCTTCGCCGCCAAAATAGGCGGAAGCTAAAAAAGGTAAGAGATAAAGAATGAGAGCGGGAAGCAGCGCGAGGAATAAAGGTAAACGTAAATGCTGTTTCCATGAGCGTTGCAGGAAGATGTCGACCAATACCGCTATCAACGGTATCACTGCACCGCCTAAACCTTTGCAAAGCGAAGTCAATGCCAGAATCAGGAAGAAAACAGCGTAATCGGCAAAACGCGCTTGTTCGCGTTTGTCAAAATACCAGGCAATTGCCAATAGCGATCCAGCTAAATTGAGCATATCCGCACTACTGGTGCGCGCCCAAAAGAGAAAGTAAAACGTCGTCAGTAATAACCAGCCGGATAACAAGCCTA